>CAMDFC010000077.1 GCA_945897185.1 Chitinophaga pinensis
TACAAAGAGAGTCTTAGCAATTTGGCCCTCGCTGGTATAAAGGTGGTTACCTATAATTTCATGCCGGTAAATGACTGGACAAGAACCTCACTGAATTATACCATGCCCGATGGATCAAAAGCACTTTATTTCAATTGGATAGATCTTGCTGTATTTGATATCTATATTTTAAAAAGAGATAAAGCCTCCGACACCTATCCTTCGAAAGTGTTGCTTGCAGCAGAACAAAAAATAAAACACTATTCTCAAGCAGAACTTGACCACCTGGCCAGTGTTGTAATGTTTGGCATTCCAGGAGAAGAAAAAATTACCGTTGAAAAGATGCGTGAGAAATTAGCCCGATACGATCAAATAGATGCGGATCAATTGAGGAATAACCTTGTCTATTTTTTACAGGAAGTGACTCCGGTTTGTGATGAACTTGGCATTCAACTTGCTATTCATCCTGATGATCCACCATACGATATTCTTGGACTACCAAGAATTGTTAAAAACATGGAAGACCTTAATTACATTATCAATGCAGTCCCAAATAAAAGCAATGGCATTTGTTTTTGCACGGGTTCATTTGGTGCAGATCCAAACAACAATTTGCCAGCAATGGTAAAAGCGTTGGACAGTAGAATCCATTTCACCCATCTAAGAAATACAAAAAGAGATGCAGATGGAAACTTTTTTGAAGACGACCATTTATCTGGCGACACCGACATGTACGCCGTAATGAAGGAATTGCTGTTGATACAAAAAGAACTACCCCATCAAATTTGCTTTCGTCCAGATCATGGCCATCAAATGCTAGATGATTTAAACAAAGTAACCAACCCCGGATATTCAGCAATTGGTAGACTAAGGGGTTTAGCAGAACTCAGGGGATTGCAATTGGGTATTTTAAGAAGCATGGACTAAATACCTTAACTTAATATTTCTAAAAATATAAAAAACGAATATCATGTCACAGAGAAGAACCTTCCTCAAGCAATCCGCAAAGGCAAGTGCAGGTTTAGCATTGGCATCAATGGGGTTTAGTGCAAAATCTTATGGCAATATCATTGGCGCTAACGACCGTGTAAGGGTTGGTGTAGTTGGATTTTCTGATAGAAATAAATATTCTCATATTCCCTGTTTCTTGGAACACAACAAAGAATTAAACTTTGATATTGTTGCAGTATCAGATATTTGGAAACTAAGAAGAGAAGAGGGCGTTGGCTTCCTTAAATCTAAAATGGAACATGATATTGTAGGATGCAAAAACAACGAAGAATTATATGCATTAAAAGATATAGATGCTGTAATGATTTCGACGGCCGACTTTCAACATGCCTTGCACACCATTGAAGCACTAAAGGCCAATAAAGACATTTATGTGGAGAAGCCTTTTGCAGAGACCATGGAAGACAACCGTGCTGCACTAAAAGCAGCCAAGGCTTCAGACAGAATAATACAACTAGGATCTCAACGGAGATCTGGAACAAATTACCATGCTGCAGAAAAATTTATCAAGTCTGGGGAATTTGGAGACATCACCATGGTTGAACTCACCTGGAATGTGAACCAACCCGGAAGATGGAGAAGACCAGATCTAGTTGCAAAATGCAAAGAAGAAGAACTCGACTGGAAAAGGTTTTTAATGAACCGTCCATATGAGAATTTTGATGCGCGCAAGTATTTAGAATACCGTTTGTTTTGGCCTTATTCCTCTGGAATGCCCGGGCAATGGATGAGTCATCAAATTGATACTGTGCATTGGTTTACTGGACTCAACCACCCAAGAAGCGTAGTTGCCAATGGCGGAATTTACCAGTGGAAAGATGGAAGAAAAAACTGGGATACTACTACAGCCGTATTTGATTATGGACCAACCGATGATTTATCCAAGGGCTTTCAGGTGGTCTTTATGTCTCGCATGCACAACGGAGATGACAATGCAAGTGAAATTTATTACAGCAATGGAGGTGAATTAAATTTGATAACCAACAAAGTTTCACCCAAAGGAGGCTTGAGTGAAACCCATGCCAAAGCGATGAAGATGAAATCTTTTTTGTTACCAGAAATCAATCTTGCGGATAGGGTTGAAAAAGTAGCAACTGGCGCAAATACAGGCGGAGATGCTCTAACATCAGCACACGTAAGAAACTGGATGGAATGTGTTAGAAGTAGAAAACAAACCAACGCGCCGGTAGAGGCTGGATATACCCATTCTATTGCCACCATCATGTCTAATGCTGCTGCAAGGACTGGGGAGAAGGTAACCTTTGATGAGAAGACTCAAGAAGTTATTGCTGGAGGAAAAATATTCAAATACTAAATCAAAGAATATTCTCTTTTTTTAGCCATCCCATACATCCATGAATTTTCAATGGTTACTTCCATGTACTCTGAATAGTAGGCATTAAATAAATCAGTAAAAAACAAGCTAGGCATTGTATAATTTTCATAATCAGTTGGTGGACTTAATTTTTTGAATCATTTTCAATACCTCTTCGGCTTTCTCTTCAATTGCTTTTGTATCAACATCTTCCATAAGCGCTTTGCTTACCAGTTTACCACCCATACCCACAGCGCTTGCGCCAGCCTTAAACCAAGATGCGATACTTTCTTCTGTAGCATCCACCCCGCCAGTCGGCATAAAAACCAATTGCGGAAAAATCTCTTTGATGCCTTTCAAAAAACCCACACCCAATAAATCACCCGGGAAAAGTTTTATAAACTTGATGCCTGCATTTTCAGCTGCAATAATTTCAGTAGGCGTCATGCAACCTGGACCAAACATAATATCTTTACTTACACAGTAGGATGCAACATCAGGAAGATAACCCGGACTCACCAAGAAATCAGCTCCTGCCTCCAGAAAATCAAGGGCCTGTTGCATATTCTTTATAGTACCCACGCCAATAATCAAATCATTCATTTCTAAATTTCTCACATTAATTAAATGTTTGAAATTTTCAAGTGCCGCTTCACCACGGTTGGTGTATTCAACTACTTTTATCCCCGCCCTATAAAGTGAACGAAGAATAGCCAAACTCTTGTTTACATCTTGATTAAAATATAAGGGCAGCAATCCTTGCGTAACAATTGCACCAATTACTTGCTGTGATTTAGGCATTTTAAATTTTAGTTTGTAGTTCTTGTAAAATTATCTTTTCACTTTCCCACCCATGGAGCCATCCATTAGTTCAAGTACTTCTTCTACCGTTGCATGATTAATATCTCCGGGAATACTGTGCTTGATTGCGTTTGCAGCCATTCCAAAATCACATGACTTAGCAACCGACATCCCAGTGGAAAGACCGTATATAAATCCACCCGCAAAAGCATCACCACCACCTACTCTATCCACAACCTGAAGTTTATACTCCCTGGTTTGGTGTATTTCTACACCATCAAATGCTAGTGCAAACAAATCATTCTCACTTGCATTGATAGTTTTTCTAACAATGGAAGCGATATACTTGAAGCCAAACTCTTTTTTATAAAATTGAAACATGTTTGTGAACCCATCTAGTGTTAGCTCTCCATTTATCAACTCCTCATCTTTTGGATTGAAACCAAGCAAAGGGTCAGCACCAATACAAATATCTACATGTTGGCATAAATCAGACAATACCCGATGAGCATCTGCTCTACTCCATAATTTCTTTCTATAATTCAAATCCATGCTTGTGGTAATCCCTTTGCTTTTAGCAAATTTTAACGCTGCCGCAGTAAGTATCCTCGACTGCTCAGACAATGCTGGAGTAATTCCTGAAATATGAAACCAGTGAGCACCAGAGAAGATTTTATCAAAATCAAACTCATCAAGTTTAGCACTTGCTATTGAAGAGCCCAAACGATCATAGATTACATGAGCACCCCGAACTGATGCCCCATTTTCCAAATAATAAATACCCAACCGCTCACCACCTCTATTTATGAATTGCGTATCTACACCATAACGACGCAAGTGGTTGATTGCAGCTTGTCCGATTTGCCCCTCAGGCACCTTTGAAACAAAGCAACTGGTTAACCCAAAATTGCTTAAAGACACTGCTACATTAGACTCACTTCCGCCAAAATAGACATCTAAAGAATCTGCTTGAACAAACCGTTGCTGATTGGGTGGCGACAACCGCAGCATGATTTCACCCAATGTGACAATTTTCTTTGACATGTTATTCACTTTGTACTAATCAAATATACAAAAACACTTAACTTAAGGGCAGAGATCTTAAAACTATACATATGAAAAGAATTATCTGTTCCATTGCTTTACTAATAATTGGATTGGCTCCCTTTGCACAAAGAAAAGCCCTGGTGGGTGGAACCTTGGTGGATGGCTTCGGAGGAAAACCGATTCAAAACAGCATTGTGATCATCAATGGAGAAACTATAGAGAAAGTGGGACGGGTTGGTGAAATTGAAATTCCAAAAGGAACCCAAATCATTTCCACTGAAGGCATGACAGTAATGCCAGGATTATGGGACATGCACGTACATATGATGATCAACGGACATTCAGATTATCCTTACTGGGATAAAAAATATCCTCCTTTGTTTCAAAAAATAATCATGCCAGCATCTGCAAACCAATTGCTGATGGCAGGTGTAACCAGTGCAAGAGATTTAGGTGGACCATTGGAAGAAAGTATTGCAGTTAGAGATGCCATTAACAAGGGTGAATTACCTGGTGCAACCATGTACGTAAGTGGTCCATTTTTGCAACACCGCTCCTATCCTGGCACAGAGCAATTTCGTTGGGGTATTTATGGCGAAAAAGATGCCAGAGAGAAAGTACAAAAACTTGCAAAAGCCGGCGTTGATTGCATTAAATTAATTGACCAGGATGATATGACTAAAGAAGAAGTCTACGCAATCATTGATGAAGCACACAAAAACAATTTAAAAGTTGTTGGACACTCACATAGACCAGATGAAATCAGAATTGGTTTAGCAGCGGGTGTTGATAATTTTGAACACACGGGACTATCATCATCACCTGCCTATCCAGATGATATTGTAAAAGCACTTGCTGAAAGAACTGCCAATATGAGCAAAGGACCTTTGTTCTGGACTCCTACTATTGAAGGTCTTTACAACTACGAGGATGTTAGAGACAATCCAGAGAAACTAGACGATCCATCTTGGCATTTGGGATTACCGGATTCCGTAATCAAAGACATCAAAGAATCTTTAAAATATCCAGGCACACTAAGCTATTTCCAATTGACCCCCATTCGCAAACCCACATTAGAAACCAAGTTCAGACAACTACAAAAAGCAGGTGTGGTAATGTTGATTGGCACAGACAGCGGTATTCCTATGAAATTCCATTCACAAAGTACTTGGAACGAATTGGATGTTTGGGTAAGGGTATTTGGCGTTGATCCAATTCAAGCGATTAAGTCGGCCACTTATTGGCCATCTGTATTTATGGGTGTCGATAAAAAAGTAGGGACGGTAACCGTAGGTAAACAAGCAGATATCATTGCTGTAAAAGGTGATGCCATTAAATACATCAACCTATTGCAGAAGGTGGATCTTGTAATGAAGAAAGGAAAAATTTACAAAGGACAGCCTTAATCTATCACTGAAAAAAGATAATTTTCTAGAGATGCTATCAATAAAAAAAATACTACTTCTACTATCGTTGGTTGTACTATTCAATCAAGGGACATTTGCACAACAAACCCAAAAGCCTCCACTCCACGGTAAAGACTGGATGGCCATAACAGGAAAGCCACTTGCAGCTACCGCTGGTGCTACTGTGTTTAACAAGGGCGGAAATGCTGTAGATGCAGCCTGTGCGATGTTGGCGGCTGCTTGCACCATGTGGGATGTATTGAGTTGGGGCGGTGAAACACAGGCATTAATTTATAACCCCAAGACAAAAAAAGTAATTGCAATCAACGCCATGGGTGTTGCACCTTCTGGTGCTACTCCCGAATTTTTTAAAAACAAAGGCTATAATTTTCCGCCTGAATACGGCCCTTTAGCCGCAACTACTCCAGGCACTCCCGGTGGTATTTGCCACATGCTTGCAGAATACGGCACAATGAGTCTTAAGGAGGTGCTTGCACCTGCCATGCAAATGGCCGCAGGCTATCCGATTGATGCACAAACCGCAAACAGCATAGAAAGAGGAAAACAAAGAATCAAAGAATGGCCATACAGCAAAAAAGTTTTTCTTCCCCATTTAGGAGAAAAAAGAGAGGCCCCTGAAGCTGGGGAAATCTTTTTCCAAAAAGATTTATTGGTAACACTAACAAAAATGGTGGAAGCTGAGCAAGCTGCTTTGAAAAAAGGAGCCTCTCGAAAAGTCGCTATCATGGCTGCTTACGATAGATTTTATAAAGGTGATATTGCTGATGAATTTGTTAGGGGTGCACAAGAACAAGGTGGATTAGTTACCAAAGCGGATTTAGCAAAATGGAAGCCTTTGGAAGAAGAACCAACTGTGGTAAATTACAAAGGCATTGACGTATATAAATTACAACCATGGACACAAGGTCCGGCAATGCTTCAAGCTTTGAATATCCTCGAGAACTTCGACTTGAAAGCAATGGGCTACAATAGCACTCAGTATATTCATACTGTGTACCAAGCCATGAGTATGGCTTTTGCTGATCGTGATTTCTACTATGGTGATCCTTATTTTTCTGATCAAATACCAATGAAGGGATTACTCAGCAAAGCGTATGCAAAACTCAGGGCCAGTCAAATTAATCCATCTATGAATGATGGAAATATTGGTCCTGGTGACCCTTATTCATTCGAAGGCAAGAAAAATCCATTCAACAATTTATTAGCTTCCAGAGGCTTTACACAATTTGATAGTGCTGCAAGAAATTTTGCTCCCTCTCACGATACAGGAAGCATTGCCCTGTTGGATAAAGATTACCAAGACCGACTTTGGAGAGGCACAACTTCAGTTGAAGCAGCCGACAAAGAAGGTTGGGTGGTTTCTATCACCCCAAGTGGAGGATGGATTCCAGCATGCATAGCAGGTAATACAGGAGTGGGAATGAGTCAGCGTATGCAAAGTTTTGTTTTAGACTCCACACTCAATCCATTTAATGTTGTTGCTCCTGGCAAAAGACCACGTGTAACACTCACACCAAGTTTTGCCATGAAAGATGGAAAGCCTTTCTTATCATTTGCAGTACAAGGGGGTGATACACAAGAGCAAAACCTAATTCAGTTTTTCCTGAACATGGTAGAGTTCAACATGACTGTACAAAGAGCATCGGAAGCTGCGAACATCAATTCCAATCAGTTGTGGCTTTCCTTGGGCGGTACCAAAGTAGACGATAGAAAACCTAGAGCAGGAAATATTTTATTACATGATAGCACGCCAGCGTCCATCAGGACTGCCTTACAGGCGATGGGCTACAAGATGAGTTTTGATGATAAAACATCCGGACCCATCAATGCCATTTGGTTTGATTGGAAACATGGCACACTCTGGGGTGGATCCAGTAATCATGGTGAGGATTATGGGATTGCGTGGTAGGGAAAGTTATGGGTTATGAGTTATGGGTTGTGGGTTAAATCAATATATACAGTTCATAACTAACAACACATAACTCATAACTCATAACCCACAACTATGAATTCTAAACCAGCTTCGCAAGCGCATCACTAATCCTCTTCATTGCCTCTTCAATCTTTTCCATACTGTTGGCAAAAGAAATTCTAATGCAAGTAGGTTCGCCGAATGCCCTGCCTGTTACGGTAGATACGTGCGCTGTATTTAACAAGTACATACAAAGATCATCAGCATCTTTAAGCACCTCTTCTCCATTCTTTTTGCCAAAGTAGGCCGTCATGACCGGAAACACATAGAAAGCGCCATCCGGCTCTGCAATCTGAACACCAGGTATGGACTTCAACAATTCCAACATCCGCTCTCTTCTTCTTGCAAACTCGATGTTCATTTCCAAACTTGGCTTGAGGTCACCTGTTAGTGCCACAATCGCGCCACGCTGTGTTACCGCATTAGCACCACTTGTATATTGACCCTGAAGCTTTTCACAAGCCTTAACCACATCTGGGTGAGCAGCGATATAACCAAGTCGATAACCTGTCATGGCATAACCCTTACTCAATCCATTGATGATGATAATTCTGTCTTTTATATCTTCAAACTGAGCGATGCTCTCGTGCTTGCCTACAAAATTGATGTATTCATAAATTTCATCAGATATAATAAAGACATCTGGATGTTTTTTGAATACTTCTGCCAAAGCCGATAATTCTTCCCTTGTATAGACAGACCCACTTGGGTTACAAGGGGATGAAAAAATAAATAAGCGGGTTTCAGGTTTGATTGCAGCCTCCAATTCAGCAGCAGTCATTTTGTATTTATTTTCAATGGAAGTCCTAACCAAACTAACTTTCCCTTCTGCTAATTTCACAATTTCAGAGTACGTAACCCAATACGGTGTTGGAATAACCACCTCATCACCTTTGCTTAGAATGGCCATAACCACATTGGCCAAGCTTTGCTTTGCACCAGTAGACACCAAAATGTTCTCCGGTTTGTAATCTAGGTTGTTATCACGCTTCAGTTTTGTACAAACTGCCTCTCTTAGGTCTGGGTAGCCGGCTACAGGGGTATAGTGACTGTAATTGTCATCAACGGCCTTTTTTAGGGCTTCTTTAATATGGACTGGGGTATCAAAATCAGGCTCACCCAATGAAAGATCGATTACATCTACCCCCCTGGCCCTG
>CAMDFC010000078.1 GCA_945897185.1 Chitinophaga pinensis
CCTCCGCCCAACGCAGGATCAAAGAGTCGCTGTGGCACAGGTTCTTGTGGCTTAAACCCGAAGTTGGCAAGCACACCTTTCAATTCTCCTAATTCACCATTGTCAATCATATCCCTCACTTTCAAATAATGCGGTAAAAACCTTGTCCACAAGGCCTCCATTAAAAAGATTTTCTTACTTCTTGCCAATGCAACCATTTCCTCAGCTTGTTTGCTGTTGATGGCAAAGGCTTTTTCACACAATACTGCTTTTCCATGCTTCAAACAAAGTAAGGTATGTTCATAATGGTGGCTATGAGGACTAGCAACGTAGATAACATCCACATCTTCTAATGCTACCAAGGCTTCATAAGACCCTAGAACATGTTTTGCAGGAAACTCTTTTGCAAAAGCCTCTGCCCTTTCTTGACTTCTAGAAGCCACAGCAACCAACTCTGCCCCTTCAACCAATTGAAGATCCGCTGCAAATTTCTTCGCTATTCGTCCGCATGCTAAAATTCCCCAACGGATTGTTTTCATAAAATATATACTTGAACTGATTCGAATATCCTAAAATAGCATTTTTTTTGTGTTGACTTTCCTGATTTATACATTTAAAATCAGGTTAATCTAACTTATGTTATTCAACTCTCTTGAATTTCTTGTTTTTTTTATCATCACAACAAGTTTATTTTTCTTGTTGAAACACCAGTATAGGTGGTTGTTGCTCTTGCTTGCAAGCTCTTATTTTTACATGGTCTTCAAGCCCATCTATATTCTCATTCTTGCATTTACTATTGTAATCGACTATTTCGCTGGCATCGCCATAGAAAAACAAGAAAAACAGCACAATAAAAAACTGTTACTTATTTTGAGCCTGGTGGCTAACCTGGGCATATTGATTGTTTTTAAATACTGGAACTTCCTTGCCGAAAACCTGAACTTTTTCATCGGGTCAGAAAAAAACGAAAGCGCTATACCTCTTTTACATATTCTACTACCAATCGGACTGTCCTTTCATACATTCCAAGCAATGAGTTATACCATTGAAGTATACAGAGGACGTCAGAAAGCAGAAAAACATTTTGGAATCTATGCCCTTTACGTAATGTTCTATCCGCAACTGGTGGCTGGTCCAATTGAACGACCACAAAATATGCTTCACCAGTTCCATAAGAAAATGAACTTTTCTTATGCCAATTTCAAAACTGGTTTTATTCTCATATGCATTGGACTTTTCAAAAAAATTTTTATTGCAGACAGGCTAGGAAGTTATGTTGATGCCTATTACAATAACCTTGATTACCTGAGCTTTATTCCATCGGTTAGTGCAGCCATTTTTTATTCACTTCAGATTTATTGCGACTTTTCAGGCTATTCTTCAATTGCAATTGGAACGGCAAAATGCATGGGTTTCAACCTGATGAAAAATTTTAACTCCCCCTATCAAGCTTCTTCAATTACTGATTTTTGGAGAAGATGGCATATCTCCTTATCAACATGGTTCAGGGACTATTTATACATCCCATTAGGTGGGAACAAAGGAAGTAAATCAACAACCATCAGGAATATTTCGATCGTATTTTTATTATCGGGTGTTTGGCACGGTGCAAACTGGACCTTCATTGTATGGGGTGCCATACACGCAATTTTGCTTATTCTGGAACAACTTTTCATCGGTAAAAAAATAAATACAATTCAACCGACCATCTGGAGGAAACTGCTCGTTTTTTCCTTGGTGACATTGGCCTGGATATTCTTTCGGTCAAAAGATTTCAATCAGGCTTTTCAAGTGCTAAAGCATATTTTCAGCTTTCAATTCAATTTAGAAATCAATCAAATCAGCGCATTTATCAGTCCACTCAATATGCTCTTATGCTGGATTTGTATTCCTTTACTTTTTCTAATTGACAATATTAAATTCAGTACCTACAGAAAACACCTCCTGGCATTTCTTGTGGCAGGAACATTATTAACAATAACACTTGGCAAGTCAAATGAAACAGCGTTCATCTATTTCCAGTTTTAAGCAATTCTGCTGGAAATATATTTTGCCTTTTATAGTGTGCCTGATAGCGGGACTATTCTGCATTGATTTATTATTTCAAAAATTAATCATTTCAAAAACAGATAGCAGCGGCACTGCAAAAGTCGGTCGAATCAAAACCAATGACGACCCAAATGAAACTCCCATTTTGGGCTCAAGCCGTGCCGAAGGGTCATTTATCCCAGATAGTTTGGGAAGAAACTATTTTAACTATGGAATGGCAGGCGTCCAGGATGATGTTTGGCTCTATTTCCTTAAAATTGAATTGGCAAAAAAAAGAAAAACACCAGTCATTATCAATATTGATATAGATGGACTGCAAAGTTTACCATCTGGACTCATCTACTGGTTAAACAATGTTAACGATCCTGTAATCAGAGGTTTCATTGGAGACAAATGGAAGCCGATTCATTACATCCCATTTATAAGAAATTTTGGTCAATTTGAAATTCATCTTGCCAACTACCTAAAAGAAAGATTTGAAGTGACGGGCGCCACAAACAAAGGCGCAATCCTTGAAATGAAATCTCTTTCAAAAAAAGAATTTGAAGCCGCAATAGAGAAACGTAATGCGGAAAAAATAATAGTTACAGATAACCCATCTATTAAAAATGAATTAATGAAAGTACTTGCTGACACCAAAGGCAGAAAAATAATCTTTATACTTCCACCCTATCACCAATCCTATCTGAACGCTATACAAAATATGGGTCAGGTAAATAAATTACACAGCCAAATTGGTGCATTCCCCAATGTCTATCTTTTAAACTACTCATCTCTACCCTATCCAAATAGCTATTTCTACAATACGAGTCACCTAAATAAAGAAGGAGCAATCTACTTTAATCGCATTTTGAAAAAAGATCTCGACTCTTTGATACAAGCACCAATTGAATAATACAATTACCTATATCCCCGCCATTTTTATTTTGCTCTTTTTTTCAATTCGGCTACAGGAAATACTATTGTTCTTCCAACTTCTTTTTCTTCTTTGTAAGAAACTACCTTTAACTGTGTTGCGTCTACCGGGACAAGAATTGATTTTCCAGCATATGCCGGATAATAATTATCAGGAAATGAATTATCAAAACTGTAATGCACATCCACCCCAGGAACTTCGACATCGAAATCAATCAGTAGTCTGCTATTAGGTGCTTTCTTCACCTTTACCACCGGCTCATACATACTAGGCGCATACTTTTTATTGGAAACTTCAAATCGCTTGAAATGATTTTCCACCCTTGGAATAAAATTATTCCAGTTCATATTTGCCTTGGGGGTCCATAGTGCCTCTGCAATGGCAAAGCCTCGTGGCCACACCATATAACGCATGTGTCTCATATTATAAATCTGTTCTGTCCATATGTTGGCCTGACCACCTTTGATCAATTTGGGGTCAACGCCTACCGGGACTGGATCGAACTGATATGTTTTTTTCAACCTCAACGTTGAATAAACGTGTGGCTCAAAGGCCGCATCGCCTTGCATATAATCTACATAGACAAATTCTGCTGGGGTCATCACTACTTCGTGACCCATTTTTGCCGCCTGAATTCCCCCTTTCATTCCTCTCCAACTCATCACCGCAGCTGACTTGACCAACCCGCCATCCAAAATCTCATCCCATCCAATCATCTTCTTGCCTTTGGCAGAAACAATCTTGGAAACCCTTCCCACAAAATAACTCTGCACCGCATGCATGTCTTTCAGGTTTTCTCTCGCCATTAAGGCTTTTACTTGCGGACTCTTCTCCCAAAAATTCTTGGCACACTCATCGCCACCCATGTGCAAGTACTCGAAAGGAAAAAGGGCAGCCACTTCCTCAAAAACTTTATCTAGAAACACATATACATTCTCATTTGCGGGACAAAGCGTATTGTCAACTCTGGCTGTAAAATGTCCACCAGCATGCCAATCCATAAACCCATCGCCGGAATTCACTACATAAGTCCCAGGTGTGCAAGACAAATCGGGGTAAGAAGCCACAGTTGCCATAGAATGACCTGGAACATCAATCTCCGGCATAATATCCACATACCTCTCCTTGGCATATTTCACCAATTCCTTGATGTCTTCCTGGGTGTAGAATCCCCCATAATCTCTGGGTTCATCTGGACCTGGCTTGCTGAACGCATGAAACTGTCCCTCTTTCTTTACACTCCAGGCACCCACGGTTGTCAGCTTCGGATAACTCTTGATTTCTATCCTCCAACCCTGATCATCTGTCAGGTGAAAATGCATCAAATTGTACTTGTATTTGGCCATGTCATCTATCATCTCCATCACCTCCTTTTTGGTAAAGAAATGACGAGAGACATCCAACATTTGGCCCCTCCAACCAAAGCGAGGAACATCCTTAATTTCTACTACAGGTATACTCCACTTTATATTGGTAACCAATGTTTTACTTTCAATTTGATAAGGCAATAACTGGAGTAAAGATTGTAGTCCGTAAAACAACCCCGCAGGCTGATTTGCACTAATCTCCACGTCCTCGTAACCCACCCTTACACGGTAGCCTTCCTTACCCAAAGCCACCTCTGGAAGCAACTTAAAATGGATGGCATTTTTGGAAGGATATGAACCGATTTTAAGTTCAAAACCAGCTGCTCTTTTTAGTTCTTGGTTAAGCATACCGGCTATCCTTTTTATTTCAGGATCGGAGCCAAGTGCTACAATTGTGGTAGCCGGAGTAATGACAAATTCGCCAGTTCCCAACTTTACTTCAGCAGGCTGAGGGATGATGTTGATTTTCTGTTGAGAAAATGCTGGGCAAATGGCCAAAAAAAAGAGGATGGAAACAAAAAGCTTTTTCATGCAACTAGTTTAGTATAGCAATTTAAGAATAAAGAGCAAGTCCACTCATCATTTTAACATCTAACCTATGGACAAACAGATTAATTTGCATCTTTAAAATTAAAAATATGAAAGAGATAGTTTTATCGGTGGTATTGATTGCTACCGGCATCGTGGCCCTTGCACAACCAAAAATAATTGAAAGGGCAATTGTGAAAGCCAAGACCGAAATCACCTTTCCTGAGAACTTTAGTTTCGGCGGACCAGGTGGTGGTGGACCAGGCGGTGGCGGACCAGGTGGACCTGAAGGAGGTGGATTTACCATGCCACGTGATATGGAAACAACAACAACCATGACCTACAGTCCAGATTTCATGAAGGTTGAAAGTCTATCTGATTTTGGAAACAACGTTGTGATTACTGATAGAAAGAAAAAAGTAACAACTACCCTCATCGAAGCCATGGGCAGAAAAACAGGATGGTTTACCAGCGATGCAGAAGCTGAAACTCAAGCACGCAAACAAGATTCTTCAAGGAAAGCCAGAAGAGATTCATTGGCTGAATTGGGATTGAATTTTACTGATAACAAACCTGAATTGATTTACTCAGACGAAACAAAAAAAGTTTCTGGTTACACATGTAAAAAAGTGACTATCAAAACAAAGGGACAAAACGGACAAGTTTCTGAAAACGTAATTTGGTATAACCCTGATTTCAAACTAGCAGAATCTTCATCTGCAGCATCAGCTGGCGCCGGCGGCGGATTTGGTGGCGGTGGAAGAGGCCGTATGTCGATGACTTCTGGCGTTCCTGGTCTAGATCAAATCAATGGTTTCCCCATGGAATATGAATCAACGGCACAAAATGGTTTTAAAATCCATATGATGGTAATTAAAGTGCAAGTTGATCCAGCTATCGACGAAAAATTATTTGAAATTCCAAAAGGCTTTGACATAAAACCACAAAGCACCTTCGAAGGTCAAGGTGGGATGAGGATGATTTTTAGGAGTGGGGGGAATTAAGAAGGTTGTGGGTTGTGGGTTGTGAGTTCTGAGTTGTGAGTTGTGGGTTGTGAGTTCTGAGTTGTAAGTTGTGAGTTCTGGGTTGTGGTAAATTGGCTTTTAACTCATAACACATAACTCATAACTCCCTTCTAGAAACATAACGCATAGCATACACCATCCCCCTATTATAACTCATCATCCCTTCAGGCTGGTTGTTGAAGTTTAAAAAGCCGGTATAAAACCAGGTTACGAATTTATCAACGGGACCGTAATATTTTTGAGCAAAGACCTTGTAATCTGCAAGGTCTTTTTTTATTCGCGACGATAAGCGTTCCATATTTTGTTTTGCCAAAGTTGAATCAAAGCTGCGCAACGCTCTATTTGCAAATAAAAACATTTCTAGGTTCGCAGAATACAACAAAGCACTATCTCCTGAATCCATCGCATCTATATAACCAATAAAATTCGCCTCGCTTTCTTTTGCATATCCCTTTTGATGCGCTGCCTCATGTACAGCAATATAAGGCAACATAAACTCAGGCATGTAGTTGTTGATCTGCGCTTCACCTGTAAAGGGATTGTAATACCCCCCGTAACCCATGTAGTTTCCCAAAATTCCGAAGAGGGAGGGTTTGAAGGTTGTTGTGGGCCTGTCCGCCGTGGCGGATTGTGAGTTGTGGGTTATGGGTTGTGGGTTGGAATACAAATTGGCTTGGGTGAGGGTATAATTAGTGAAGGCCTGTATTTCTTCTTCTTTTACCTCTCCTTCATCCAAATTAAACTGTTCTGGAATAGAGGTTCGGTAGTAATTGAAACCCCAAAGAAAATGAAATGCTAACCAAACAATACTCCCTACTTTAAACAACCGATCAAGGGTTTTAAGGATGGGGCGCTTGAAAGATTTATGCAGTGTAAAAATGACATAAACAATGGCTGCAATGTAGAGCAGATCCCCAAAACTAAATGGCAACCAGCCCAACAACAGCTGCAAGACTTTAGCGATGTAAATATAGACTCCAGTCGCATACCACTCTTCCACCCTTTGCGCATCCATCATGAACCAGTTGGCTGCAAGGATTAAAAGGACAAGGATAATCTGGAAATAATATTTTTTCAGACGAGTCATATCCAAAGATCGAAAAGAATTTTGACAACAATTATTTTTGCACTTTCCCCAAAAAACTGTACTTTTGCCATCCCTTAAAAATTGATATGTCAGGTCGTCGGGATTATGATATAACCTTCGTGGGATTAAATCCCGGCAGTACTGAATTCGATTTTGAATTAGGGAAAACGTTCTTTGAGCAGGATAAAACGACCTATTTCAATGATATTCAAGCAAAAGTGAACTTGAAACTCGAAAAAAACTCGGGCTTCATGCAACTGAAATTTGAAGTGGGCGGAATAGCTGATATCCTTTGCAACCGCTGTGGCAATCCACTGAAAATTGATCTTTGGGACGACTTTGAAATGCTCGTCAAATTGGTTGATAACCCAGACGAAATGAACGAAAACAACGAAGATCCAGATGTTTTCTTCATTTCCAGAACCGAAAGCCACCTGAATGTCAAAGACTGGCTCTTTGAATTCACCATCCTCAGCATCCCACAATACCCCGTATGTGGTGAAGATGAGAAAGGAAACAGCAAATGCAACCAGGAAGTCATCCAAATGCTCGAAAAACTGACCGAAAACGAAGAAAAAGACACAACTACAATCTGGAAAGGTTTAGATAAATTTAAAGACAACTAAAAAAATAATACAATGCCAAATCCCAAACGCCGCCACTCTCAACAAAGAAGCGCAAAGAGAAGGACTCACTACAAGGCTGAAACTGTAACCTTGAGCAAAGACTCAACTACAGGAGAAATGCACGTACGTCACCGCGCTCACGTTAGCGAAGGTAAATTGATGTACAAAGGAAAGGTTCTCGTAGAGAAGTCCCCTATCAACTAAACTTAAAAAAATTTAATATAGATTCCAGTCCTGCTCAGCGGGACTGGATTTTTTATTTCAAGGAATTCTAGTGAACTTTAGCACATGAACATAGGACTAGACATGATGGGCGGCGATTTTGCTCCGTTGGAGGCTGTTAAGGGGATTAAACTATACTTAGAATCAATAGACCAAAAAGGGTTATCAGTTGTGGGTTATGGGTTAGAAACACACAACCCACAATCCGCCACGGCGGACAGGCTCACAACCCACAACCTCCTTACCCTCTTCGGCGACCAAGCTCAAATTCAACAACTCTTAGACGAACACGAGGTTCCTCAAGAGAACATCCGCATCGTTCATACCACTCAGATAATTGCCATGGAAGAACATCCTACCAAGGCGTTTAAAGAGAAACAAGACTCCTCTATAGCAGTTGGTTTTGGGTATCTGGCCAAAGGAATGGTGGATGCATTCATCAGCGCGGGCAATACCGGCGCAATGATGGTGGGATCACTGTTTAGCATCAGAGCGATTGAAGGTATACTTAGGCCGACCGTCGGTGCATATATGCCGCGTGAAAATGGCAAACTGGGATGGTTGTTAGATGCAGGCATCAACTCGGATTGCAAACCGGAAAACCTGGTACAATTCGCTATGCTTGGATCGATTTTTGCTGAACAACTCTTGGGTTACGAAAATCCTAAAGTGGGATTGATCAATATCGGTGA
>CAMDFC010000079.1 GCA_945897185.1 Chitinophaga pinensis
ATTTATATGGTGCTACGAAGTTAGCTTCCGATAAATTATTTGTTGCTGCTAACTCAAACGTAAATAGCAATCAAACTTCTTTTTCTGTAGTGCGTTATGGTAATGTTATGGGTTCAAGAGGTTCCGTGATTCCATTCTTCAATAAATTAGTTGGTACCGGAGAATTACCAATTACTGATCCTCGCATGACTCGTTTTATGATTACACTAGAAGAAGGGGTTAAATTAGTTTGGAAGGCTTTCGAAGATATGTTAGGAGGAGAAATATATGTTCAAAAAATACCATCTATGATTATTGGCGATATAGCAAAGGCCTTAGACCCTCAAGCTAAACAAAAAATTATTGGAATCCGTCCGGGTGAAAAAATTCATGAACAGATGATCGGTGTTGAAGATGCTCCTCACACATTTGAATATGACACCTACTATAAAATTTTACCAGCTATTCACGCTTGGTCATCCGACCGGCTGCGCATAAAAGATGGTAAATCTGTCCCATTGGATTTCAGCTATACTTCAGATAATAATTCCGAATGGATGTCTGTAGAAGAGTTAAAGACCTGGATTGAAAGAAATAAACATAAGATAGGCTGAATGTAATGATTGAAAAGTCTTCCTTAATTCTTACTGGCGGTTCAGGACTATTGGCGACCAATTGGTTTTATTCAAAGCTAAACGATTATAAATTTTATCTTGGATTAAATGAAAGACAAATTCAACCACAGGATTGCAATGTTCTTTTTTTAGATTATTCTTCAGAATCAAGTTTGATTAAACAATTGGAAATCATACGTCCATCAATATTAATACATACCGCTGGCATAACTAGTGTTGAAAAATGTGAAAAAAATCCTGAATTGGCTTACCAAATCTATGTTGAGCTTTCAAATATAGTCGCGAATGCAACAAAAAAATTAGGCATTCAATTAGTACACATTTCTACGGATCACCTTTTTGAAGGAAACGCTGCTTTGCTTTCAGAAGAAGAACCAGTTAAAGCTATTAACGTCTATGGTAAGACAAAAGCATTAGCAGAGCAAATAGTAAGTTTTAATGATCCTGGAGCATTAATTATTAGGACTAATTTTTATGCATGGGGTACATCTTATAGGAAGTCTTTTAGTGATCAAATTATAGATTCTTTGCGTCAGAATCAAGTACTTAATTTATTTGATGACGTATATTATAACCCTATTTTAGCTGAAAATTTGATTAAAACAGTTCACGAATTACTAAATAAAAATGCTCGGGGGATTTATCATGTGGTAAGTGATGATAGAATTTCAAAATATGAATTTGGGGTTTTGATTGCGGAAGAATTTGGTTTAAATAAATCATTAATTAATAAGTCAACTTTAAAATCCCAATCTAATTTAGTAAATCGGCCTGCAGATATGAGTTTATCAAATAAAAAGGTTAGGGATTTATTGGGTCGAAATTTAGGTACGGTTAAACAGCATATTGAACAATTGTGCCGTCAAGAGAGTGAAGAAAAAACTAAGCAAATACAATTATTATGATACCATATGGAAGGCAAGATATTTCAGAAGAAGACATTTCATCTGTTATCGAAGTTCTCAAATCAGATTTTTTAACACAAGGCCCAGTTGTTCCAGCATTTGAACAAGCTGTAGCAAATTATTGCGGCGTAAAACACGGAGTAGCCGTTAACAGCGCTACTTCTGCCTTACATATTGCATGCATGGCGTTGGAAGTGAAAAAAGACGATATTGTTTGGACTAGTCCTATCACCTTTGTTGCTTCTGCAAATTGTGCGATTTATTGCGGTGCTAATGTTGATTTTGTAGATATTGACCCTATAACTTACAATATGAGTTTAATTGCTTTGAAAGAAAAACTTCAAATTGCTGAAACTAACGGAAAGCTACCCAAGGTTGTTATTCCGGTTCATTTGGCGGGTCAGTCATGTGAAATGGAAGAAATTAGCTTGTTAGCAAAAAAATATGGCTTTAAAGTTATTGAAGATGCTTCTCATGGTATTGGAGGAAAATATAAAGGACTTCCTGTAGGAAATTGTAAGTATAGTGATATCACAGTTTTTAGTTTCCATCCTGTAAAGATTATTACTACTGGAGAGGGAGGAATGTGTATGACGAATGACTCAGAACTTGCAAAACATTTGACAAGGTATCGAAGTCATGGAATTACTAGACATTCTTCTGAAATGACTCAAATACCAGACGGTCCTTGGTACTATGAACAAATTGAATTAGGGTATAATTATAGGATGACAGATATAAATGCTGCTTTGGGTCTGAGTCAAATGAAAAAACTAAATATGTTTGTAACCAAACGACATCAAATCGCTAAAGTTTACAATGAAAAGTTACATGAGACCTCGTCTATACTACTTCCCTTCCAACACAAAGACACATACTCAGCTTATCATTTATACATTATTAGATGTAAACAATTTTCGAAGGGAGAAACGAGATTACAACTATTTGAGAAATTGAGAAGCGCTGGAATATTAGTTAATTTACATTATATACCAGTTTATCGGCATCCTTATTACCAAAAACTAGGATTTAAAAGGGAAGACTTTCCTGAAGCAGAAAATTACTATGCAGAAGCAATAAGTATTCCTATTCATACAGTTTTATCAGATGAAGACCAAAAATTTGTAATTAATCAAATAATTAAACCAATAGGGCATCAAAATTTATTTTAGACTTTGTGGTGGATTGCCCAAAATTGGAATCGAAAAGAATTTATTTTGTGCTACTT
Source organism: Chitinophaga pinensis (assembly GCA_945897185.1). GTDB lineage: Bacteria > Bacteroidota > Bacteroidia > Chitinophagales > Chitinophagaceae > Pollutibacter. Next base: position 2,748 of record CAMDFC010000079.1, read on the forward strand.
AGTATTTATCAATTATCCGAAAAATATGCCAATCTGTACCTTGATTTACGTAGGATATTACGTTCAAAGTAAATAATATTTATTAGTATAAATGAAAATAATTATCGGTACTGTTCAATTTGGTTTAAATTATGGAGTAAATAATCAAAATGGTATACCAAATGATAAAGAATTATTAGAATTATTTCATTTGGCAAAAAAATCATCTATTAAGTTATTAGATACTGCACCTGCTTATGGAAACGCCCAACAAAGAATTGGGAAACTTTCTCAAAATCACTTTAATATTGTTACTAAGTTTCCAAAAATTAATTCATTTGATGAGTTAGCTGAAAGCTTCAATAATACCCTTAAGGCATTAAATTCAGAGAAGGTTTACGGATTTATTGCACATGACGCCGGTACTTTAATTGATAATCCAAAATATTGGAATATGCTTCTAGCATTAAAGCAGGAGGAGAAAGTCCAAAAGATTGGATATTCACTATATAATCCACATCAGCTAAACCAACTGCTTGAAATAGGCTTAATTCCAGATTTGATACAAATTCCTTACAATATTTTAAACAGATCTTTTGAAAAATCTTTTGAAATACTAAAGGAAATTGGAACAGAAATTCATGTTCGATCAGTTTTCTTGCAAGGCTTATTCTTTATGAACCCAAATAGTTTGCCAAAAAAATTAGAATCATTGTCAAGTGTGTTAAGCGAACTTGACAATATTTCGCAGAAATTAGAAACTAACATTGGTTCTTTAGCATTAAATTTTGTAGCTCAAAACCCCAGTATAGATGCTGTAGTTCTTGGTGTAGAATCAACAGAACAACTACAAAATAATTTAAGAATGCTTGAAAGCAGCTTAAATTTTGTTTCTGTGAGAAATCAAATAAATCTTATCAGAGTACAAAATGAAGAATTATTGAATCCAGCAAATTGGTAGATTATAGTTATTAAAAAATGAAAATAAATTCAATAAATGGAAAAACTATTGCACAATTATTCCGAAAGTATAAGGCTATCCAAATTAGCTAATGAGTATATACCTGGTGGAGCACATACCTATAGTAAGGGGGACGATCAATTTCCTGCCAATGCTCCCAAATTAATAGATCGAGGCCATGGTTGTAAGTTATGGGATGTCGACGGGAATCAGTACATAGACATGGCTATGTCGCTTGGAACGACGGTTTTAGGTCATGCTTATGAGCCTGTTTTGGATGCTGTGAGGTACGAGCTTGTGAGAGGAGTGAACTTTTGTAGACCGTCAGTTATAGAAGGGAAACTCGCAGAGTTGTTATCAAGTTTAATCCCATCTGCAGAGATGGTAAAACTAGGAAAACATGGTTCCGACGCAGTTACAGGTGCAATTAAGCTTGCCAGAGCATATACAGGAAGGAAGTATATTGCAAGGTGTGCTGATGATGCATTTAATGCTATACATGATTGGTTTATTGGCTCAACTGTTGTTAACAGAGGTGTTCCTGAAGAAGTTCAACGGCTTACTTTGCAGTTTAAATATAATGATATTGAAAGTTGTGAGCGACTTTTTGATGAGTACCCGGGACAAATTGCCTGTTTCAATCTTGAACCCGTTTCATTTACACCACCAAAAGATAACTTTCTTGAGAAATTAAAAACCCTGTGTGAAAAAAATGGAGCACTCCTTATTTTTGATGAGGTAGTATCGGGCTTTAGATTTTCAATAGGAGGTGCTCAAGAAATGGTAGGCGTAACACCTCACCTATCTGCATTTGGAAAGGCGATGGCAAATGGTTTTTCAGTAAGTGCACTCGTTGGGCAGAAAGAATTTATGAAATTGGGGGGTATTTCTCATGACCAGGAACGGGTATTTCTTTTATCAACAACACACGGCGGGGAAACTCATTCTATAGCTGCATCAATAGCCTGTATCAATGAAATAATCAAACAGGATGCTATTGCTCATTTTTGGAAGACAGGTCAGGCTCTGATGGATGGGATTAAATCAGCCTCAATAGAGCTTGGTGCTGAAAAGTATATCAATATATCTGGCTATGGGGTAAAACCTGCCTTTTCATTTAATGATGAATGCGGAAATATATCTATGTTAGCAAGAACACTGTTTATGCAAGAGTCAATTGCCCGTGGTGTTCTAATGCCCTACGTTGTACCGAGTTTTGCACACAAGAAAGAAGATATCGACTTTGTAGTTGAGGTAGTTAAAGATTCGTTAAAAGTAATGAAGGAAGCAGCAGAAGGTAAGGGTATGGCATCGGCTATTGTAGGAGAAGCTGTTAAACCCGTCTTTCGTAAATTTAATTAGTTATAAAATGGAGTTTAGAATTGGAAAACACCTTATTGGAGATAGTCATCCTACTTTTATAGTTGCAGAGATGTCTGGTAACCATGGCGGTAATCTGGAGACTGCATTAGAAATCGTCAGGGCGGCAAAACGTGTTGGTGCTGATGCTGTTAAGCTTCAGACGTATACGGCAGATACCATTACAATTAATAGTGGCAAAGCGGATTTCCATATTTTAAACGGAAATCCATGGTCGGACTACTCTACTCTTTGGGAACTCTATAATAAAGCCCATACACCCTGGGAGTGGCACGAAATGATTTTCGCTGAAGCCCGCAGACTGGAAATCGAAATATTTTCAAGTCCATTCGATTCAACGGCTGTCGATTTGCTTGAATCACTTGGTGTTCCAGCATATAAAATTGCTTCACCGGAAATAACCAATATACCGCTTCTTGAAAGGGTTGCGAAAACCGGAAAACCAGTTATTATTTCTACAGGTATTTCTGATCTTTCTGATATCGAACTGGCACTGGCTACCTTGAGAGATAGCGGTCAGAAAGACATAATTATCTTAAAATGTACCACCTCATATCCGGCACCTCCTTCTGAATCAAATCTCCTTACAATTCCGGATATAATTAGCCGTTTTGGTGTTATTTCGGGGCTCTCAGATCATTCAATGGGTACCGCGGCAGCAATAGCTACAGTTGCATTAGGTGGACGGCTGATAGAAAAGCATTTCACTCTTGATAATTCAGAAGAAACGGTGGATTCTTTCTTTTCATCAGGTGAAGCAGAATTTAGAAGAATGGTAGATGATATTCGTTTTATTGACCAGGCTCTTGGTAAAGTAACTTATGATATCACACCAAGTGCATTGCCGAGCCTGCGTGGAAGAAGCTCACTATACATTGCAAATGCTATCAAAGCAGGAGAAAAATTTGACTCAAGTAATGTAAAATCGGTAAGGCCGTCATTTGGCTTACATCCTAAACATTATAACGAAATCCTTGGAAAGACTGCTAAAAAGGATCTTGAAATTGGTGACAGGCTCACATGGGAGGTGATTAATTGAGTCAGCCAGCAGATGTAGAAATATTTTGTGACGGGAATAAAACTATAGGTCTCGGACACATTCGCCGGTCCACCGCATTATGTAATCACTTAATCGGTTCAGGGATATCAGCCCGCCTAACTGGAATTTCGGCCACAGCCTTATCTTTGATATCTGTACAAAAGTACAGTGGGGGTAGCTCTAAAATTGTTATTTTTGATGTATTTGAAGGTATTGAGGGTAGAATTGTACAAGCAAAAAATGAGGATAAAATTTGCATTACGCTTGATTGGTTTGGTGAAGAAATCCCTGATATAAATATCGTAGTTTATCCTCATAAGCAGGTGTTTGGCCAATTGGCGAGTTATACCGGTTTTGAATACATAATATTGAGGGATGAAATTACCAGACTTCGCAAAGAAAAATTACCGGAATCAGCTTCAAGGGTATTTATATGTTTGGGCGGTGGGGATTTGCATGATCAGGGTCATGATACTGCAGTTAAGTTGAGTGATTTGGGTTTTGATGTAACCCTGGTGAGTGGGCCACTATCAGCTCATAAGACAGGTGGAAAAACTAAATTTAAGATATTAAAAGACCCTCCTTATTTCCCTCGTTTATTATCGGAATGTGATTGGGCAGTTACAAATGGAGGGGGATGTTTTTTTGAGGCTGCATGCCTGGGTAAAGCAGCTTTCATTCTTCCACAAACCGATATGGAAATCGCTATAGCCAAATTTGCAGAAAAGAAAGGTGCCGTTTTAGGAATAGGTGTGGAAAATTTACATGCTTTCGCACTTCCTGAAATCCGCAGGGTTGCCGAGAAGGCATTTTCAATTGTAGATGGCAAAGGACTAGATAGAGTTACATCTATTATAAAAAATGTTTTATGAATATGGATGACATTTGGCTCATAGCAGTTACTGCTGGGAAATGGCAAAAACATGGAATATCAGAAGCGATGGGTTCTGGCATTAAAGTACTGGCTATTGACGCAGATCCAAAAGCCGAAGGGTTTTCAATTGCTGACAAATCACTAAGTATATCCCTAGAAAATGATGATGCTGTCATTAAAGAGCTTAAAGAATTGAATCTTAATTACAAAGGTGTTGTAAGTTTTTGTTCAGAAGCAGGCATGCCTTTGGCTGCACGAATAAGGGAGGAATTTGCTCTGCCGGGTCCTGGGTTAATATTAACAAAAAAGCTTTTAGATAAAGGCGTTCAACGAAAAGTATGGTCAGAAAATGCAGTTCCGGGCCCCGAATGGGCAATATTTGAAGACGTTAAATCCGCTACTTACTATTTGCTGAGTTCAGAATTACCGAAAATCATTAAGCCTATAGATTCTTCTGGTAGTAGGGGGGTGTCAAAAATTGAGGAGCAATCTGATATAATATCTTCCGTTAACAAAGCTTTCGAGTTTTCAAGATCAGGTAAGGTCATCATTGAATCATTTATGACTGGAACTGAATTCACAGTGGAAGTCTTGATTATTGATGGGACTGTAAACGTTTTGGCAGTCACGGAAAAGAAGAAGGTAGAAGGAACGAAGGGCACAGTCGCAAGAGAATTGGCTACTTCCGACCGGCCGATTGCAACAATTGATAAAATTTCAAGAACAGTAATTCAAGCTTTTAATTCCCTAGGTTATAATGAAGGTCCAGGGCATGCTGAAGTAATTCTTTGTGATGATGATTTTGTAGGTATGGTTGAAGTTGCAGGGCGTGGCGGTGGTTTTATGGTATTTGATAAATTTATTCCGGCAGTTAGTGGAGTTAATATTGCAAAGCTGACAGCATTGCAATCTATAGGAATTCCTATACAAAAATTTGAGATTAAAAAACATGCCGCAGTTTTAAGATTTTTCCCATCAAGACCAGGAACACTCCGGTCTATTAATGGGTTCGAGAAAGCAAACGAAATAAAGGGAGTTGAAGCCGATTACTTTGTGTCAATTGGTGATGAATTCCTGTCTGCTAAAGCAGATGGGGATCGGCTTGGATACGTATTGAGCTGGGCTCAAACACCTTCCATTGCTCAACAACTCGCTGACCAGGCTGAAAGTTTAATAAATTTTGAAATACAGTAATATATGATTATTGATACTCATTTGCATTTAAATCCAAAGGTAGATGGGACGGCATTAGGTGCCGCTCGTGAATTAAGTAGGCAACTGAAATGTGCTGGTATAAATCTAGGAATAGTGCTTCACTTACAATTTCAACCTTGGACTATGGAAGAAGTTTCGAATGCTATTTCTCATTTTGAAAATCTAAAAGCTTTCGTGAACATCCATCCTGAAGAGATAGATGCTCTTGATAAATTAGATTATGCAATTAGAGATCTT
>CAMDFC010000080.1 GCA_945897185.1 Chitinophaga pinensis
CGAATTCCACCGGGAGGTAAGAGTGATGCCCTTTGTGAAACCATTATTACATGGGATTATAAAGGCCGGGAGTTTAGAACAAGGGGGTTGGATAGTGATCAGACTGTTGCAGCAATTAAGGCTTCACAGAAGATGTTGAATTTGATTTAAACAAAAGTTTTCATAGTTGTCGTTGTTGTCATGGTTGTCATCGTCAGCAACAAAGACAACATGGATAACGAAGACAACAACGATAACAAAGAAATATAATGAACAAAAACATTCTCATCGTCCCAGGCGACGGTATTGGACAAGAAGTGACAGCAGTTGGTAAAAAAGTGTTGGATAGAATTGCTGAAAAATTCGGTCATACATTTACATACGATGAAGCCTTGATTGGCCACGTTGCCATTGAAGCCACTGGTTCTCCACTTCCAGATGAGACCCTTGCAAAGATGAAAGCCGCTGATGCAGTTTTATTTGGTGCTGTTGGTCATCCTAAATACGACAATGACCCTACTGCAAAAGTTAGACCAGAGCAGGGTTTGTTGAAGATGAGAAAAGAGTTGGGATTATATGCAAACCTTCGTCCCATTAAATTATTTGATGAGCTTCTAGGAGCATCAAGCATCAAGCCTGAAATTTTAAAGGGAGCTGATATTTTGTTTTTTAGAGAACTGACTGGCGATATTTATTTTGGTGAGAAGGGAAGAAAAAATGATGGGGATACCGCTTACGATGTTGCTGAATACAGTAGGTATGAGGTTGATCGTATTGCAAGAAAAGCTTTTGATGCTGCAAGAACCAGAAGAAAAAAACTCTGTTCGGTAGACAAGGCCAATGTATTGGAAACAAGTAGACTTTGGAGAGAAGTTATACAAAAAGTAGCCTTGGAATATCCAGATGTAGAAGTGGAATACCAATTTGTAGATGCAACAGCCATGTTGTTGATTAAGGATCCAAAGAAATTTGATGTGGTTGTAACTGCTAACCTGTTTGGAGATATCCTTACCGATGAGGCTTCTCAGATTGCAGGTTCTATGGGAATGCTGGCATCGGCATCGATTGGCGATGGCACTGGTGTTTATGAACCTATCCATGGCTCTGCGCATGACATTACTGGAAAAGGGGTAGCCAATCCATTGGCATCTATTCTTTCTGTTGCTTTATTGCTTGATATTTCATTTGGACTCAAAGCAGAATCAGAAGCAGTAATCAATGCTGTTGATGCAGTTTTAAAAAGCGGATACAGGACAAGAGATATTGCAGATGCATCTACACCAGCTGATAAAATTTTAGGAACTGAAGCTATGGGTGAGCAGGTATTGTCTAAGCTCTAATTTTTTAGCGTAATTTTAAAGGAAGTAAATGATTTTCGATGCGAAAGCAGAGCTTCTTTTTTTTATTGTTTCTTTTGCCTTCTTTACTATTTGCACAAACACCCAAAGTAGTTTTGGTTAAGGACAAGATACATCCCCAGGTAAAGGTTTCAATTAATGGCAAGCATTTTACAAACTTTTTCTTTCCGGATACTATTGCAAAGCCAGTTCTTTATCCCATCAAAGCACCCAATGGCACAGTCATTACCAGGGGCTTTCCTGTAACACCCATTGCGGGCGAACCTATGGATCATCCTCACCATCTTGGTCTATGGTTGAATTTTGGAGATGTAAACGGGCTTGATTTTTGGAACAATTCATTTGCAATTCCCGCAAATGAAAAACACAAATACGGCACTGTAAGATTTGTGAAAATTACAGAACAAAAGAATGGCGAGACTGGAAAACTAAGCTATGCTGCTAATTGGAATAATCACAATGGGGAAACCTTGCTGAAAGAAACCACAGAATTAGCATTCAAAGAAATCAATGGGGTGTGGGTAATTGACAGAACTACTACTTTATTAGCAAAAACAGCAGTGCAATTCAAAGACAACAAAGAAGGCTTATTGGGATTACGCATGGCGCATGATCTGCAAATACCAACAATAGAAACTAAAAATTTCACTGATGCAAATGGTATTGAGACAATAATCAATGTAACAAGTGATTCTATTGCCAATGGAAACTACCTGAACAGTAACGGGTTGAAAGGCGATGCAGTATGGGGGAAGAAAGCAGGCTGGTGTATGGCGTATGGTAAAATGAATATGGACAGCATCAGTGTTTTGATGATTGATCATCCATATAATGAAAATTTTCCTACACCATGGCATGCAAGGGGTTATGGATTGTTTGCAGCAAATCCAATGGGATCAAATGTTTTCAATCAAAAAAATCCTACCTATAATAAAGAATTGAAAAAAGGAGAATCGATTACATTTAAATTCAGAATTGCTATTGCTGCGGATAAAAAAATCTTATTTAACAAGACCATTCAACAACTAGAAACTGATTTCAGTAGTAGTACAAAGAAGCTCATGTTTGTAGGTTCTTATACCTGGAAAGGAAATCCTGGCATTCAAGTTTATCAATACGACAAGGTGTCTGGTAAGTCCAATTTTGTTAGGTCTGTAAAAGTGCCAAACGCATCATACATGGTGGTTACGCCAGATCAAAAGTACATGTATGTTTTGACTGAAGCGAATAATACAGGGGCTGTTTCTGCGTATGCAATTGAATCAACTACGGGCGACTTAAAAATAATTAATACGCAAAACATAATTGGAGACGGTCCTTGTTATGTGAGTTACCATGCACCTTCTAAAACAGTGTATACCGCAAACTATTCTAGCGGAAGTATAACTGTTTTTAAAACGAATGCAGATGGCTCATTACAACCGGCATTGCAGCATGTTGTTTATAGTGGTAAGAGTGTGAATGCATCTCGACAAGAAAAACCACATGCCCATTGTGCCGTGGTGAGTCCGGATAACCAATATTTATATGTGAGCGACTTAGGTACAGATATCATTAACCGACACAAGATCAATTTAAACGGTTCAATTGAAGAGAAAGCCGTCCAATTAAAAGTTGAAGCTGGAAATGGCCCGAGACATATCGTATTCAATGCAAAAGGCACACATGCTTATTCTATCAATGAAATGAAAGGCACTGTGGATGTATTTAGTGTTTTGCAAGGCGACTTAAAAAAAATCCAAACAATTATTGCAGATACAGTCCAAACCCCAGCAGATCACGGGAGTGGGGCTATTCAACTTTCTCCAAATGGGGAATGGTTATTGGTTTCTAATAGAGTAACAAGTGATCAGGTTGTAGTTTTTGCAGTTCTATCTAATGGTAAATTGGTAAAAAAGCACCATGTTGAAGTGACCAAGAAGCCTAGATTTTTTAGGTTTGATGAATCAGGTAAATTTGTTTTAGTAGCTGGACAAGATTCGGATCAGGTGCAGGTATTTTCATTTGATGCAGTAAGTGGTAAAATGTATTTACAATCTACCTTGGATATTCCTGTCCCTGTTTGTATTGAATTTATTAATTAATCAACATGAAAAATAGTTTACTCTTTTTATCTTTTTGTTTCATTATGTTACAAGCTAAATCACAAGTTATGGATCCAGAAATGCAACTACAGAAACTAGGTATTGTTTTAGGAGAAGTGAAAGCACCGGCAGCGAATTATGTAAAAGCAGTTCAAACAGGGAATTTGCTTTTTTTATCTGGACATATTCCGGATGAAGTAGTTGGAAAAAAAACAAGGGGAAAGGTAGGTTCTGCACTTACAGTGGATGAGGGTAAAGAGGCGGCCAGGCTTACAGGCATAGCTTTGCTCACAACATTGAAAGCCTATGTTGGTGATTTAAATAAAGTAAAAAGAATAGTGAAGGTGTTTGGCATGGTAAATGCAGACGCTAACTTTACTCAGCATCCAGCTGTGATCAATGGCTGTTCTGATTTGTTGGTAGCAGTATTTGGTGAAAAAGGGAAGCACGCTCGCTCGGCAGTCGGCATGGGCTCTTTACCTTTTGATGCTTCAATAGAAATTGAAATGATTGTAGAGCTTTAGGTATTCAGCAAATCTTTGTGAAGATGCCTGAAGGCTTCCATTGCGCCCATGTATTGGCATGTTCTTGCGCCAGCTTTATTTGCTTTTAAAAAAATAGCTTTCCAATCTTCTTCTTTCATCTGCTTAATTTCTGTTGAAGTGTATTGGCCCAGTTGGTACAATACAGCACCCACAAATGCATCACCTGCGCCAGTGGTATCTACAGGTTGAATGGAAATGGAGGGAATGATGGTTGTCGATTTTTCAAAGCCCAGTAATGCTCCTTCTTTACCCAAGGTAATTGCAAATACTGCTGATGTATTATCAAAGAAACTTTGTGCTGCTTCATCAATGGTCGACTTACCTGTAATGAGTAATGCTTCTTCATCACTTACTTTGAAGAAATCAGCTTGTTTGATGAACTCCCATGATCTGCTGATAAACTCAGGTTGGTTTTCTCCAAATAAAAGTTGTCGGTAATTCGGGTCAAAACTGATGAACAAATTTTCGGCTTTTGCTTTTTCTAACAAATAAAGATAGGTGGCTTGTAATGGTCCAGGTAAAAATGCAGTCGCCGATCCAAAATGCGCAATCCCAAAATCTGAAACATTAATTTTACTGATGTCGTCTTTACTTAACATTCTATCCGCACCTCTGTTGAAATAGAAATCTCTTTCTCCATTTTCCATTAAGGAGACAAAAGCAAACGTGGTAAAGTTTTCTTTATCGGTTATGACTTCTGTAGTATCAACATTAAATGAATTCAAAACTTCTATCAGGTGCTTTCCAAAAGGGTCGGCTCCTACTTTAGCTGATACTGCTACCTCCCCACCCAATGCTGCAATTGCAGCAGCAACGTTCATGGGTGCGCCACCTGCTTTTTTTAAAAAATGATCACCCTCAGTAAGAGGAAGTCCCTTATCTGTACAGATCATGTCTATCAATGCTTCACCGATGCAGAGTATTTTTTTCACATCAATTGTACAATTGATTAAAGACCAATTTAAATGTGCCATGTGTTTGGGCCCTGAAGGTAATTTCCGGACCAAATGCCAGGAGTGTTCCTTTTCCTACTGATGCAGAAAATGCAGCAACACCGCTTTTCAAATAGGATTGTCCCCATGCCCATCCACTTCTCAATGTCTTATCAGAATTGAACCAAGCAAGTGGTTTTATGGTGCCTTTGCTTTGTGCATCTGGGTTGATGGTGAAAACGGGACTATCATCGAAATACACGTCGGCATAGTTTTTCATACCCCAATTGGCTTTTGCATTTTGGTCAATGGTTACTTGCATCAAGCTACCTGGGATATAGAATTTTTCGTTTGGTAGGTTTCTTTCTGTCCCATTTACAATCTCTGTGAGCGAACTGCTTACAGGAAGTTTTAAATGGTAGGCAAGCGATGTGCTACTGCCAATGGTAACAACTCTACCGCCTTCTTCCAAAAAGTTTTTCAATGAAGGAATTGATTTTTCAACAGATAGACTGCCAATTGTTTTTCTAAATTCTTCAGGGATATCTTCTGCTTTTGGAGACATCGATCTTGATGCACCACTCAATGCTGGCATAGCGCCACCTACAAAAATGATGACATCGTATTTGTTTTTCAAGTTTCCTTTATCGATGTCTTGTGCATAGATTACTTCCGCATCAAAATGGAATTGCTCCATTATCCAACGCATCCAACCGGATGGCATAGCGCCACCATAGGTATCCCAAAGTGCAATACGTGCTGGTGTAATTTGTTCTAAGCCAGTTGGTTTTTTATCGACAGCTATTGCATCTGCTCCAAGTGCTGCTGCGTTTTTTGACATCCATTCTTTTGATTTTGTATTTACTGGAACAAAGAAGGAACCAGTCGCGGCTCCATTTAATGCTGTTGAAGTTCTGTACACTGGAATGTTGTTTTTCAGCAATTCATTTACAGCGGTGAAACTGTGGTTGTTGGCTGCGTTCAGCAGATAACCTGCTTTTGTAGTGGTTTCTACTCTGCCTTGTAAAGGAATTAATTCACCTGTTTTTAGTCGCTGAAAAGGACCTGTTACATTTTCTAATGATCGGTCAAATTCAACGCCCATTTGGTAGGCAAGCGTCCAACCTGCTGCATCATAAGGAGGCACGGGTGGTCCGCCTGGATATTGAAAATCATTGGGATGGTCTTGTGGTTCAAACATGTCTATGATATGCGGACGAAAAGACTGATCTGCTTTTACGATGTATGAGCCTTTAGGATAAGCTTTTCCTGCATGTGTGAAATCAGCGCTTGCTTGGTGAATAACAATTCCTGTTCTAATCAATGCATTTACAAAGCGAGTTGCTGTTGCGAAGTCGGCTTGGTTGGCCGGAAGAATATAAGCACGTGCATCTCTTAGTGCTGGATTTTTGAAAATACTGTCGTAATACTTCATAGGTATCATTACATTATTTCTTCCCCAGCTCTCAGGAGTGCTTGCCTCTGTTGTAGGTTTTGCCGGCAATTCTTTTTTGTATAATTCTGTGATGGCATCACTGCGTTTGGGGTATTGGGTCCATGTATCTGTCCCACCTTTTTCGATGGAGTTTCTTCCCATCTTGTAGATGTTGTACAGGAGTTCATCTCTGTGTCTTGTTGCATACATCAATACGGCATAATTGATCGAGATAGAGTAGTCGATTGAATTTCTAAAAAACCATCTTCTTGGTGTAATTGGATAAGGGTTAGCGCTACTTGGAATGAGACGAGAAGGAACCAATGGAATAGTAGAAGGGGTAGGGCTTCCAATAATCTCTGTTAGCAAACCAACCATGTTATGGAAATAAGTGGTTGTTCTTAGTCCACCATTGTACCAGGTAGAATAGGGGGAACCTGCTCGCTGGGTGAAGCCAGGCTTGCCTTCTACATTTAATCTATTGATCATAGCTGCACCGACTGCATCTAAGCTGGTCATTACAAGTGGATCGTATACATAGTTAAAAGGATCACGGAAGGGCGGTCCAGCTACAACTGCACCTGGAGGTCCAGATTGGTGGTGGTTGTACATGATTTGCGGAAGCCATTCCACGTACAATTGTCTTCCCATATTTTGTGTCTCTTTTAAATTAAGCATGTAGAAGTCGCGGTTGTTATCATGGCCCGCATATTTTTCATACATCCTTGGAAGATAAGAGGTGCTTCTTTTTGAAGTATCTGCATTTCTCATGTACCAATCGGATACCAATTCTTGTCCATCTGGATTGGCATGCACCATTAAGATGATTACATTATCTAGAATCAATTTTGTTTCGTCGTCGTTTCTGCTGTTGAGTTGATAAGCAAGTTCAATCAACTGGTGTGCACCCACTACTTCAGTTGCATGCAAACCACCATCAATCCAAACAACGGCTTTTCCTTGTGCGGCCAGCGCTTTTGCTTCGGCATCTGTTAGGTCTTCTGCCCTTGCCATTTTTTGTGCGATCTCTTTGTATTTTTCGATGTTCTTGTGGTTCTCAGGGGAAGTGACAATCATCATGAACTGGTCTCTTCCTTCCTCTGTTTTACCAATACTTATCAGTTTGGCACAATCAGAAGCGGCATCCAGTTTTTTGAAATAAGCTTCTGTTTGGGAATAATTAGCCAACATGTAGTTGTCGCCTATGTTAAACCCAAAATGTTCTTTTGGGTTAGGAATTTGTTGTGAAAAGGCAAAGATGGAAACCAGGTTAAAGCAAAGAAAAAAAAGCAGATTGGCTTTTCTCATAATTAGAATTTAAGTTAATAAATATATCATTAAATCTTCATCAGTCGGTGTATTCGTCTTCAATTTTTAGTAAATTGCCCTATACAAATAGAATAATATGAAACGTTTGCAGCATTTATCTGTATTGGCTATTGGGGCGATGCTTGTCCTTGCATTTTCTCAATTCAAATTGAAAAAAGCAGAATCGGTTTCGCTTGACGATCCGCGTAAAATTTATACTGAAAAATGTGCTTCTTGTCACGGTGAAAAAGTAGAAGCGTTTGTCGACCGCAAATGGAAACATGGCAATACAAAATCGGAGATTGTTGCCAGTATAACCAATGGTTATACTGATTTTGGAATGCCTTCATGGGGGGATATGATTTCAGATAGGGATGTAGATGCATTGGCAAATTTGATTGTTACGAGTTTGAAACATGTGCAGCAGTATGATTTTGCAAAAGAGAAAAAGAATACAAGCGGCCCAGCAATTTTCAAAACAAGTGCAATGACGGTTACGCTCGATACAATAGCTACAGAATTGAGCAGTCCATGGGGTTTTGAGCAGTTGACAGATGGCAGTTATTTGATTGCTGACAGGATTGGGGTGTTGTATCATGTAGATGGAAAGCGCAACAAAAAAGTAATTACAGGTACGCCAGAAGTAGTAGCAGAGGGACAAGGAGGGTTGTTGGATATTACCTTGCATCCAAAATTTGCAGAGAATGGATGGATCTATTTATCTTATTCTAAGGGCAAGACCATAGATGAAAAAAAGTTAGC
>CAMDFC010000081.1 GCA_945897185.1 Chitinophaga pinensis
GTTCCTCAAGAGAACATCCGCATCGTTCATACCACTCAGATAATTGCCATGGAAGAACATCCTACCAAGGCGTTTAAAGAGAAACAAGACTCCTCTATAGCAGTTGGTTTTGGGTATCTGGCCAAAGGATTGGTGGATGCTTTCATCAGCGCGGGCAATACCGGCGCAATGATGGTGGGTTCACTATTTAGCATTCGAGCAATTGAAGGTATACTTAGGCCAACCGTAGGTGCATATATGCCGCGTGAAAATGGCAAACTGGGATGGTTGTTAGACGCAGGCATCAACTCGGATTGCAAACCGGAAAACCTGGTGCAATTCGCTATGCTGGGATCGATTTTTGCTGAACATCTTTTGGGTTACGAAAATCCTAAAGTGGGATTGATCAATATCGGTGAAGAAGAAGGAAAAGGAAACCTGCTTTGTCAAGCTGCCTACCCTTTGCTCAAAGAAGAAAAATCAATCAACTTCATCGGCAATATCGAAGGCAGAGATATATTCTTAGATAAAGCCGATGTGATGGTATGCGAAGGCTACACAGGTAATATTATATTGAAACTAGCAGAAAGTATACATGGACTGATCCAACGCAGAAATGTACACGATGAATTTTTCGACATGTTCGAATTTGAACAATATGGCGGTGTGCCAGTGCTCGGTGTAAATAAACCCGTTATTATTGGACATGGCATCTCCCACGAAAAAGCCTTCATGAACATGATCAACATCGCTCAAAAAATGATTGAGAAAGATGTGATTGGTAGAATTAAAGAAAAATTATAAATAAGTCTTTGCATATAAATCACCGAAAGAAGATTTTGAAAATCTATTGCTTTCGATTTCTTGTCTCATCTCTTGTTCATCCACCCAGCCTGCAAAATAGAAATCCATGCTTTCGTCAATAGAATAATTGAAGACTACTTTTTTCTCTCCTGCAATTTCCAATATCCTATTAATACAATCAACCACAGCCTGTTTCCGCTCGGGCATTACATATTCGTATGAAATGAATTCAACTGGCTGAGACAATCCTTTCAATACCTGAAGCTCAAAACCTTCAACATCGATTTTGATGAATTTGGGAAGTCCATGTTCAGCAATAACATTATCCAATGTCGTGATTTCAATTTGTACAGTTTCATTCCAATTGTTTCTACTAAACCTACCGCTCTGTTTAGTAGATTCAATCCACTCGCGAGAAAATGAACTAATGGTACTCGTATCTGCTATAAACATATCAAGAACCCCATCTTTTTCTCCTAAACCTTTTGGCACTACTGTTATTTTATCCTCGTACTTTTTTTGCAGGTATTCAAAACATTTTTTTTGTGGCTCAATAGCAACAATTTTCAAACCCATGTCTATCAAAGGCTCAATTCGATTTCCCATATTGGCACCCACATCAAAGTATAAATCACCTGTCCCAGTAAAAAATTGTGCATACATTTTTTTTCTTGCAGCAACATAACTTGGAGAATCAATTTTTTTCTGATTTATTCCTAAAATTGATTTGACTTTTTTTTGCAACTTATTTAAGTAGCTCATATTATCGCAGTTAGAATTGATTGGTTAAAACTGTTACGATTCTTTTCGCCGTTTCCCCATCCCACAACGGAGGTATACTCCCCTTCTTCCAATTACCACTGAATAGTTTCTCCATAGCGGGACCAATTGCTTTGGGATCAACACCGAGCAACTCGTTGGTGCCTACATCTACAGTCTCTGGCCTTTCTGTTGAATTGCGCAAGGTCATACATGGCACACCCATCACCGTCGTTTCTTCAGTAATGCCACCCGAATCTGTTATCACTGCTTTTGCATGTTGCACGAGATAATTGAATTCTAAATAACCCATGGGATCTACCAAATGAAGTTGTGGTGCATTGATGCCCAATCCTTCCAATACTTTAGCCGTGCGTGGATGCACAGGAAATACCAATGGCAATCCATGTGTATGGGCAATGATTTCTTCAATTAAATATTTCAAATTCGATTCTTCATCCACATTAGCGGGACGATGTAAAGTCATGACAATGTACTTACCCTTCTCCAAACCGGCTGTTCCCCAAATCTCCGGCTGTATAAATCTCGAACGATGTTTAAGCAATGTATCAATCATGGTATTACCCACCCAAAAAATACGATCTTCCGCAACGCCGCTCTGGCGAAGGGTTTGGTTAGCCACCTCTGTTGTAGTGAAAAAATAATTCGTGATGCTGTCCGTCACCAAGCGATTGATCTCTTCAGGCATTGTCCAGTCTCCTGAACGTATACCCGCTTCAACGTGTGCCACTTTCACATGCATTTTCTGTGCAGTGATGGCACATGCCATGGTTGAAGTAACATCTCCAACCACCAAAGTAAGATCAGGTTTTTTTTGTAGCAAGAGTTGCTCATAGCGAATCATGATAGCAGCAGTCTGCTGTGCTTGTGTTCCACCACCTGCTTCTAAATTGACATCGGGAGTTGGAATGCCGAGTTGCTCAAAAAAATCACCGCTCATTTTTTTATCGTAGTGCTGACCAGTATGCACCAGTCTAAACTGAATGTTCTTCCCCTCTTTTTGGGCTTGTTTGATGGCGTCAATAATAGGCGCAATCTTCATGAAGTTCGGACGAGCACCTGCAATTAAATCGATTAGCATGAAGCAAATATAAATGAATGATGCCTCAAAAAAATAGGAGAGTATAACTTCCTTATTTTATGGACAATTCTAAAAAAGCGACTCATAACTATGAAATTATTCAGGAAATAGTAGATTTGCCATAATTCGGTTATGAAAACATTGTACATCTCCCTCTTTTGCCTGCTTCATATTTGCAGCTACGCACAGCGAAACGACTTGCTGAAACAATCTATCAATACACAAATAGGCACGACAGGATTTGGAGTTGGTTACCAAAACCAAATCCAAAGTAAGCTTGCTTTTGGGGGAGGTATTTCTTACATGAATACAGTACCTACTTTATTCATGAAAAGCTTGTCAGCTTCACGTCAATTCAGGGTGAAAGGCACAGCAAAATTTTTAGATGTATCTGCATTCATCAAATGGTTTCCTTTTGGAAAATCATACTATGAAGAATGGGAAGACAATTGGTCGTATGTGAAAGTGGGTTTATTGTACAGGGGTATGACTAGTTTTTCTATTCGCAGCGATTTTCAACCTAAACAATCTGGTAATAGCTTTAACGAAGCCAATCTTATTAGGGGTAATCTTGCAGTAGATGTCAGCACATGGAAACTGCAACCCTTCTTAAACATCGGACATCAACTGTTTGGTAAAAACAATACAATACGTGGTCATTTTGAATGGGGCGCTAGCTTTCAAGGTTCCCCTCAAACGCAAATTAAACAAACAGTTACACCTGGTATCAGTCCAGTAAATGAAAGCACAATCAGAAAAACAATAAACGCGATAAAAATCTATCCTAATCTTAATTTCCAAGTCGGCTATTGGTTTTAATGGAGAAACAACATTCAAGATATATAAGTTCACTTATTCATGTGTCGTTTTGCATTTTATGGGTTACAACTACTTCATCACGAACCGTAGTTATTGGATAGCGCCTGAAGATGCTTGTGAGGATTTTGGTTATTGATATTACGCCTGCCTGCCGTAGGTTTACCTATCGAAGATAGGCACGCAAGGTATGGAGAAGAAAATTATAAACTCGGATTGAAATCCTTTATTGGCCTTGGCAAAAAATACCCTTTAATTTTATTACTATTTAGAACACATACTTGAAGATGACTCCGTTTTGAAAAACTTGAAGTTGGATAAACTTCATCCCCTTCCATAAAGGATGATCTAATTGAATCGAATGGTCTTAAGTTCTGCGACTTTCTTGTGTGGTTAATATATTTTATAACAGCACAATTCAACATTCGTCTTGCGCCTCTATTGATTGGTAAACTTGTACCAGTAGCTTCAACCAGATTGAAAAGCTCAGCATATGCATTCTCTAGAATTTCTATTGATTCAGCATCTACTAAATTGAGACAATTACCAAATTCAACAATTGCACCTAAAACAAAGGGCTGTTTTATTCTAACTCGATTAAACTGGGTTCCTGCTGCATTTTCTAAAGCATAATGTAAAGCCCTCTTTGGATTCAATTCCCAAAAATAAATCCCTGGTCCGAGCCAATCCCAAGGATTATCTCTAGCATTCAAATTTGCTTCGCCATTCAATACCTTAATCCCTATCTCCTTATCACAGCTATGAAAGCATTCAATTTGAAATGGCTCATACAATACCATACTATCTTTTTACTTCAGACTTCCCATGAGCTTTCTTCTCAGGTGAAACTGTTTTCAAATGTTGATAAATTCCAGCATCTTTTAAAAACTGAATTGCAGACGCTTTAGATTTTGAAGCAATTTGATAAGAAGATTTCATTGCTTGTAATTGTTCTTCGATTTGTTTGTTGTTATTCATACTTTCTAGTTTAGGATTAAGTCTTAACCAAAACTACATCTTTCCAAATTTCATTAAATGTGAAAAACACCATTTTTGGAAGGGTTTTTGTTGGAGGATGAGGCCTGCCTGCCATGCCTATCTTCGATAGGTAAACCTACGGCAGGTAAACCGGTAGGCAGGGGACGAGATACCACCCCGTCTCACAATCGCTTCGCTCACGTGATCCACCCCTTCCCAAGAGGGCGAAGCCCAATTCGGGAAGGGGAAACTTAGCCACAACTCCCCTACTTAACTACACGTAATCATATATTAAACCAAGAAATATATTTTAAAATAAAAATGATTATAAAAAACTCTTCGTTACTTCATACTTCTCCCGATTTTTTAAATCCCATTTATCCCTGAATGCCGCTTCTTTAGGTCATCTAAATTAACAGCAGCTTGAAAGGATTTTTAACCATATTATGCACCCTATTGTGTAGTGCTTGCTTTGCGCAACTGCAAAGAGCCTCCATTGGTATTGGTACCAATGGAATAGGTGTTTCCTCTGAACTCCAAATCCAAAAACAATTCAGTTTTGGCTCAGCCGTCAATTATCTACTTATCAAAGGAACTGCTGTCAATACCATACTCGACAACTCCGTAAAAACAGATTATAAAACCAGTTCACTCCAACTCGAAGGTTTTGTAAAATGGTATCCGCAATCCAATCAAAGTAAAAGTTCTACAGCAAACCAAAATCGTTTTTATGCCAAAGCGGGGTTGGCGGTAAGGCTCAATCCGAGTTATTCTGCCAACTCAACATTCATGGACAAAACCATGATCGGCTCTTTTGAATTGAATAAAGACCAAGTGGGTTATGTAAATATCAACATACGAACCAAACGCATACAACCTATGCTGGCTGCGGGTTACAGCATTTTCGACAAAAAGAAATTCTTCATCAACACCGAAGCGGGTGTTTACTTCCATGGTAGTCCGAATGTAATTATGGAGGCGACAGGCACCTTGCATTTGAACACCGTTAACCAACAAGCTATCCAAGACAAAATTTATAAATACAAATATTTTCCTGTACTAAGAATAGAAACAGGCATTAAATTTTAATAAACAAACATTAGAACCAAAATAGAAGCAATGAGAAATTTAACCAAACTAACCGCCATTTTTCTAATCTCTGCTCTTGCCCTGAGCAGTTGCAAAAAAGACCTGAAAGATCTTATTGAAAACGACCTAATGTTCAACATGGATGCCAATGAATTTCTGCAAAACCAAGTGCAGTTCCAATTTGTAAATGCCAATGGGGCTAATTCAGTCGCGCCAAAACCAAGCCTCAGCATCAGTGGCAGAGATGCCAACCTGGTGTTTGACATCAATGGCGGAAAAGAAATTAAAATGGATGGTCAATTTGCCAGAATCGTGGTGAGTCCGGGTAACCCGCTTTCAGACGAAACACCAGCCCTATTCAAGGTACGTGCAGAAGCTCCTGGTTTCTTACCTTACGAGCAAGAACTAGCCATTACACAATTGGATTCCTTCATGAACTACACGTTGGAAATGATAGAACTTAATAATGCTCCTCAAGGTTTTCGTTACACTACCGCCACTGGCGCTCAAATGCTAATCGGTGATGAAATGAAAGTGGGAAAGTCTTTTGGTAATGGCTTCTCTGCCTCAGTATCAATGCCTAAGAATAATGGCATCATCAACGAAGCTGGCACCAGAGAAAACATAACTAAAATTGAACTGGTTCAGTTTGATGCCAATGAAAAAAAGATGGCTTCAAAAATCCAAAACCTGATCCCAAATTTCACCGATAAAATTAGTGTACAAGGCAATCAAACTGACCTCAGCTTCTTCCCCATTGGTTATGTGCAAATGAAAGTGAACGGAAAACAAGACCATGTAACTTTTGATAAGCCTGCTACTATGCAATTGTATGTAGAGGAAGGCACTGTAGATCCGCTCACCAACGAGGCCTTGAAAGTGGGTGATGCCATGCAGGTGTATCAGTGGGATGAAGGACAAGCGACTTGGAAATTTTTGTCTGATGCATCGCTGAATAGAAGTGCTGATGGAAACCTGGTGGTTGAAGCCACTGTAGGTACAACCAATGTAGTTGCTTTGGTGGCCGACCCTACGCTACAACCCATTACCGGTAGGACTTGCAGCAGCAACCTTGGTGTTCAATTTAGAAGAAACAGCAATGTAAATACCAAACATTTTGTGATGGTGGTTGCTGCCAATGATAGTACTCAAGTATATGCTTTTGCATCGGATGTGATTGTTGCGAATAATACTACTTTCAATTTTACACGCCAACTACCCTCCAATCTTTCTGTAAGGGTAATTGTATATGAATATGAACAATATGGTTTCAGAGGAAGGCAATTGACGGTTTCTGCACCATTCACAGCATGTACTTACACCACCTCTAGAAGATTAACCCTGAATGTAAATCCACCAACCGCAAGCGGTAATTCTATTGCTCGTTTTGAACTCGATACGTATTGCCCTACCAGCAGACTGTTTTATTACCACGAAGGAAGAATTGAATTCCGTTTGAAAGGATCAATTGGACCATTTGCTGATCTTGGTTTGGCCAGGAGAAGCGGAAGAACCATCACAGAAATCGTTTCTGCAAATCTTCCTTCACTTCCACCAGTTGCAACAACATCCTATAGCTTTCTAGAAACAGATAGACTAGAAAATGGTAAGCTTTATGAATTCAGGGTGACTATCGCTGGTACTCCAAGAAGGGTAAGAGGAACAATTACTAGAACCTTTATCAAAACCAGAAATTTTGATGTTACAGAATTTGAACCATTGACAGGAAGAACGCCTGCAACTTACCAATACCTCAAATTCAAACGCAGTTATTGGTTAGCCAATGCAGATGATAACCAGAATCCGTGTGCGATTTGGGGATATTAAATACCCCTGAATTTCATTTAAATTATAGATTAATATATGTTTTATTTGGTATTATTAGGTATTAGTAAGATTGGGTAATTAAACAGCAGTTTCGTAATTTTATGCTGAATTCCAATTTTCCTGTTTTACTCGTACCCTTTTAGCAAAAAGCCAACCATGAGCCACCTTAGAAAATACCTGAACAAAATCACCTCTCAATGGGTAATTCTATTCCTTGAGCAGATGATGATTGGTGCAAGCTTAACGGTGGTTATCTTGTTTTTTAACATCTTAACCCGCCAGCAATCTTCTCAATCTGATTTTCTTTTATATTTCATAGCCAATTTGGTAATCAGCCTTATTGGTACATGGTCTTTTCAAACGCATGCCGGTATCATTCGCTATACTGAAATCAATGATATCACCACTGTTTTAAAATATGTTACTTTTTCTTTCCTTAGCTGGTCTGCATTAACCTTAGTTCTTGGTAACCAACTGTTTGACTTGCCCTTACCGCTTTTTTCACTTTTTGCACATGCGGTCTTCAGTGCATTTCTTCTAATTGTTTTTAGAATTCTCATTAGAGAATTTTATTACCGCTCTTTGAAAACTTTAAAGCAACAGTCGAATGTAATTGTATATGGAGCTGGCGATATGGGCTTGGCGACGAAAAAAGCTTTTGAACTTGACCCAAAAAATAATAAAAGAATAGCATTTTACATAGACGACAATCCTGAAAAAATTGGAAAGACCATTGGTACACACAGAATTGAAGCAGCCAATGTTTTGAATATTTCAAAATTGATATCAGAAAAAAATATCACAGAAATTATTCTTGCAACCAATAACCAAATTGAACCTAACAAGAAACTGGCAATAGCAGAGATTTGCACCAACCATGGTATTAGGCTAACAAAAATACCTCCACTTAATGAATGGATGGAAGGTGTATTTAAACTTGAGCAACTCAAGAATGTAACCATTGAAATGTTGCTTGAAAGACCAGTAATTAAGGTCTTTAACAAAAAGACAGCAGAAGAGCTGAAGGATAAAGTGGTGCTGGT
>CAMDFC010000082.1 GCA_945897185.1 Chitinophaga pinensis
ATGAAATATTTTTGCCTTTTCGCATTGCAACCCCTTTTTTTCATAACCGTTTGATTTTCAGTGCAAAACAACTAATTGGGTTTCTTCCAATCTAGTAGAATAGAAATGTAAAATATACGTAAATTCGCGCTAGCAGATGAACCCAGGTAAAAATATAGTAGAAGCTGAACTTAAAGAGTTTGAAGTAATTTTTAAAGCGGCTGTAAAAAGTAACGTTCCCATGTTAGACCGCATCATGAAGTATGTGGTAAAAACAAAGGGGAAACAGCTTCGTCCTATGTTTGTAATGCTCTCTGCAAAAATCTGTGGTGGTGTAAATGTGAGCACGCACAGGGCCGCATCGCTGGTGGAACTGCTGCATACAGCAACACTTGTGCACGATGATGTTGTAGACGAAGCCCATGAAAGACGTGGTTTTTTGTCTGTTTACGCGCTGTGGAAAACCAAGGCTTCTGTGCTTGTTGGGGACTATCTGCTTGCAAAGGGGCTGTTACTCTCACTTGAGAACAAGGATTTTCGGGTACTCGAATTGCTTTCGGAGGCGGTTAGGAGAATGAGCGAAGGAGAACTGATGCAATTAGAAAAGTCGAGGCTCCTAAACATTACAGAAGAAGATTATTTTACCATAATCTCAAACAAGACTGCTTCTCTTCTGGCCTCTGCTTGCGCAGCTGGTGCTTACACTGCAAACAACAATGAAAAACAGGTGGAACAAATGAGGGTTTTTGGAGAAAACACCGGAATTGCATTTCAAATAAAGGATGATCTATTCGATTATGGCACTGATGATGTTGGAAAGCCAACTGGTAACGATATTAGAGAAAAAAAGCTAACCTTGCCGCTCATATATACGCTCAGGACAGCCTCCAGAGAAACCAAACGTTTTTTGATAAACACCATCAAAAACAAGCACAAAGATTCAGAAAGCGTAAAAGCCGTTATTGAGGTGGTAAAAGAAGCAGGCGGCATTCAATATGCTGTAGAGAAGATGGAGCAGTATAAATTAAAAGCATTGGAGGCGCTTGATGCGTTTCCCGATTCAAATGAAAAATCAGCCTTAGCTGAACTTGTTAAGTTCACCACAGAAAGAAAAAAATAAAATGACGCTAGAGCGGAGGTGGAAAATAGAGCAACACTTAGAGCATGAAACAGCGCAGCTTCAACAAGCATTGAAGATACATCCATTACTGTGCGGCATCTTGGTTAATCGTTCAATTCGAAGTTACGATTCTGCAAAAAAATTCTTTCGCCCAGAAATTAATGAGTTGCATGACCCCTTTTTAATGAAAGACATGCGCAAGGCGGTGGCTAAAATTATTTCATGCATCGAGAATAAAGAGAGAATACTGATTTACGGTGATTATGATGTAGATGGCACCACTTCTGTGGCAATTGTTTATGACTTTTTGTGTAATATCTATAGCAAAGAATATTTAGATTACTATATACCCAATAGATATAAAGAGGGGTATGGACTTTCTCAATCTGGAATTGAGTATGCAGTTGAACATAAATTTACATTGCTTATAGCACTCGATTGCGGAATAAAATCTGTTGAACTCATTGCTGCTGCAAAAGAGAAAGGCATAGCTACTATTGTGTGCGACCATCATTTACCCGGATCAATACTCCCTCCTGCCCTTGCTATACTAAATGCGAAACAACCTGATTGTCCCTACCCATACAAAGACCTTTGCGCTTGTGGCGTTGGATTTAAGTTGATACATGCTTTAGCAATTTCGCTTTCCATTGATGATGATCAGTATCTCCCTTATCTAGAGTTGGTGGCCACTGCAATTGCAGCGGATATTGTTCCCATCACAGGAGAAAATAGGTTAATGGCGTATTTTGGGATCAAGCAAGCAAATGAAAATCCATCGATTGGAATTAAAGCACTTATTGAATTAAGTAAAGTGCAGCAAGCACTTACTGTTTCCAGTTTAGCATTCATGATTGGTCCGCGTATCAATGCTGCAGGCAGAATGGATGATGCCAAAAAAGCCGTATCACTATTTATTGAAAAGGACCCTGAGAAAGCAAATGCACTGGCACTTCTGCTTCAAAATGACAATACAAACAGAAGAGAAGCAGATGCGAGTATAACAATTGAAGCAATTGCACAATTAGAAGCTGATCTCACTCTAGCATCTAAAAAGGCGATTGTTGTTTTTGATTCAAATTGGCATAAGGGTGTGATAGGAATTGTTGCGAGTCGCTTAATAGAACGTTATTATAAACCCACCATTGTACTCACACAAAGCGGATCATTAATTGCTGGTAGCGCCAGAAGCATTCCAGGATTTAATATACACGATGGACTTGAACATTGCAGTGATTTACTGTTTGGATTTGGCGGACATTATTTTGCAGCAGGCATGACGTTATTACCTGAAAACCTTGATGCATTCAAACAAAGATTTGAAGCAATTGCAGCAGTGTCTTTAAGCGATGAACAAATGATCCCAGAATTGGAAATTCATGCTGAGCTTGAACTTGAAGATCTCACACCCGGCTTTTATAAAATACTTGAACAAATGGAACCATTCGGACCAGAAAACCCTAAACCTGTTTTCTGTATTCGACAAGTCAATAATATTGGTTGCAGAATAGTGAAAGAGGAACATGTGCGTTTTGAAGTTGAGAAAAATGGTTTAAAAATAACGGGAATAGGATTTGGCATGGCCGAAAAATTCAATTTGCTGGAAGAAAATGGACAACTAGACATCGTTTTTCATTTAGAAGAAAATAATTTTCGTGATGTAAAGACATTACAAATGAAAGTAGTAGACTTTGACATTGCAGGAAAAAAATAGGACCTGAAACTCAGGTCCTACATGAGAAAAAAATATCGCCTTCACAACTATTTTTCTATAGACTCATTCATTAGTTCTATACTTCTCTTGATGAACGCGGTGAGGTATTCTCCTTTTAACATACCTTGTGACAACAGGGCTAGATCTGCAAGATTGCGAACCTGTTTCTCTTGATGAATTTTATCTGATTGCTTTAGGATCGCATTGTACATAGGATTGTTGCCGTTTACCGTTAATGTAACTTCATCCGGCATACTTGCATAGAAACTTCCCATTGGTCCGCTTGAGGCCGCCATGTCCTTCATTCTGCGCATAAACTCAGGACGTGTAGCAACAACAGGAGGAGCATCTGCACTCAACCCTTTTATTTCAACATTTACAGTTATTTCTGGGATCTTTAGTTCAAACAAAGCCTTGAGCTGCTCTTCTTCTTTACTAGAAAGAACTGACTTGCTTTCCTCATGCTTGTCAATTAAATTTTCAGTTATTTCCCCATCTACTCTTGTGAATTGAACATTGTCCCACTTCGACTCAATTTGTCCGATGAAGGATGCATCAACAAGCGTGTCCATTTTCACAACTTTGTATCCGCTATCTTGCGCAGATTTGATATAAGCATCTTGCTGCACCACGTCTGTTGCGTAGAGAATCACCAACTTGCCCTCTTTGTTTTTTTGTAAGGTTTCAGTTGCGAGACGGTATTCTTCCAAGGTGTAAAATTCAGCAGAAGAGGCATCCTGCATGATGTGGAACTTTTCAGCTTTCTCGCGAAACTTATCGTCTGTGATCATGCCATATTTTACAAACAGACCCAAACTCTCCCATTTTTCCTCAAATGATTTTCTTTCATTTCTGAAAATCTCATCTAGCTTGTCTGCAACCTTTTTGGTAATGTGGCTATTGATTTTCTTCACGTTAGGATCGCCTTGCAAATAACTCCTACTTACATTGAGCGGAATATCTGGCGAATCAATTACGCCTTGCAACAACATCAAAAATTCAGGAACGATGTCTTTCACTTCATCGGTTACAAAGACCTGGTTGGAGTACAATTGAATCTTGTCTTTTTGTATTTCATAAGACTGTTTTATTTTTGGGAAATACAAAATACCTGTGAGCGTAAAAGGATAATCAACATTCAAATGAATCCAGAACAAAGGAGTTTCGTTAAATGGATAAAGCGATTTATAAAACTCTTCGTAATCTTTGGTTTCGAGTTCGGCCGGTTTTTTAATCCAAGCGGGACTGGTATTGTTTATTTGTTTGTCCTCAAAGAAAATAGGGACAGGTAAAAACTTACAAAACTTCTCCAGAATCCCTTTTATTTTAAAAGCATCCAGGAATTCTTCGCTTTCACTATTGATATGCAGGATTATTGAAGTCCCTCTCTCGGTTTTTTCACAAGGCTCCAAGGTGAATTCAGGACTGCCATCACATTTCCAAACGACAGCTTCGCTTCCCTCTTTATAAGACAGTGTTTTCAACTCTACATTTTCACTTACCATGAACCCGCTATAAAAACCCAATCCAAAATGACCAATGATGTTTGCTTCATTTTGACCCTTGTATTTTTCTAGAAACTCCTCCGCACTTGAAAAAGCGACTTGGTTGATGTATTTATCCACTTCTTCTGCAGTCATTCCTATACCCCTATCCGAAATGGTAAGTGTTTTCGCTTCCTTGTCTAAAACCACATCTATCCTCAACTCGCCCAATTCTCCTTTTGCTTCGCCCGTGGATGCATACGTTTTCAGTTTCTGAGTTGCATCTACTGCGTTGGCTATCAGCTCTCTTAAAAAAATATCATGCTCGTTGTACAGGAATTTCTTGATGATTGGAAAGATGTTTTCAGTCTGTACACGTATTTTTCCTTTTTGCATTGTTATTTTTTTAGGAATTGGACAAAATCGGTGCCAGAAAGAAAAAGTGACAGGATGGCACAGTACTCAGAAAGTCAACAACATAAAAAAAGACAAAAAGAGCAAGGCTTATGGGGAAAAGTGATGAAAAAGAGTTAGCTTTGCACCCCATTATCAAATCAATAAAATACAGGGTTTATGCAAAATTATGAATTGATGGTGATTTTTACCCCAGTTCTGAGTGAAGAAGAATTTAAACTAGCTCAGAAGAAATATGTCGATTTCATCACTGCAGGTGATGGTTCAATCGTACATAGCAACCCCTGGGGGTTGAAATCACTGGCCTACCCCGTCCAGAAGAAGACCACTGGTATCTACTGGGTTATGGAATACGTAGCGCCATCCAACATGAATGAGAAGCTGAAGATTCAGCTCCTGCGTGACGAGCAGGTTCTCCGTCACATTGTTATTAAGCTCGATAAATACGCCGTCGAGTATAACAAGAGAAAAAGAAGTGGTGTACCAACAGGAAACGAAAAAGCAGTGGAGGTCTAAATCATGGCAAAAGCAAATGAAATTAAGTACCTAACGGCTATCAAAGCCGAGAAACCAAGGAAGAAATTCTGTCGTTTCAAGAAATACGGTATTCGTTATGTTGACTACAAAGACGCTGAGTTTTTGAAAAAGTTCCTGAATGAGCAAGGTAAAATGCTACCTCGCCGTATTACGGGTAACTCACTTAAATTCCAGCGTAAGGTATCAGAAGCAATTAAACGTGCACGTCAATTGGCCTTATTGCCTTACGTGACCGATTTATTTAAGTAGAACCTAAGCCCTAATCACCAAGCTGGTGTGACAGTCCCGGTAACCGGGGTTGGAAATTGGTAAAACTTTAAATTTAAAAAAATGCAAGTTATTTTAATTCAAGACGTAAACAATCTAGGTGGTGCCAACGAATTGGTAACCGTAAAGAATGGTTATGCACGTAACTTTCTAATTCCTCAAAAGCTTGCTGTTGAGGCTTCTTCTTCAAATATCAAGCAGTTGGCGGAGCGCCTAAAGCAGATCAAGAAGAAAGAGGATAAGATGCTCGCTGAGCTAAGCAAGGTTGTTGCTGCATTGCAGTCTGGACCAGTTACGATCGGAGCTAAAACTGGAAATACTGGTAAAATCTTCGGTAGCGTAACTACCGTTCAGGTAGCAAAAGCCATCCGAGAGCAAAAAGGTTATGAAATCGACAGGCGCCGTATACAGCTACTTGATGATATCAAGGAGTTGGGCAGCTTCAAAGCAAAAGTAGATTTCGGTAACGGTAACGAAACTGAAATCAGTCTAGAAATTGTTGCGGAATAAAAGCTTTTTAGTATAAAGAGAGCCCTCAGTTTACTGGGGGCTTTTTTATTTTCTATATTTCCGTTGTTAAAAGACAACCTCTTATTGAAAATGTTATTGAAAAACTAGTCCTTAAATGAACCTTTTTAGACCTTGGAGTGTTTCAAAATTAATCTGAAACACTATTTATGAATATTTTCGTCGGCAATCTCAATTACAAGCTAACCAATGAATCGCTAGAACAACTGTTCACTCCCTTTGGTGAAGTGAAATCTGCTAGAATAATCATTGATAAAATGAGTGGCAGAAGCAAGGGCTTCGGATTTGTGGAAATGCCCAATGATGAATCCGCTGCAAAAGCCATCGCTAATCTGCATGAATCTGACGTATTGGGAAGAAAGTTTATTGCGAGTGAGGCAAAACCACAAGAGAGAAACTAGTTATTTCCGCGCTTAATCATTCCCCTGAAATAGTTATTGGAGGTATCGGACAACCGTCCGTTTTGTTCTTTATATACCATATAAACTCCGATATGAGGATTTTTCTCAAGCCAACTGAATGTAGCCTCCACTCCCATTACCATAAATGCGTTATCTAGTCCATCAGCCAAAATGGCTTTTGGGGCAAGAACAGTAACAGTAACAAGATTATTCGCAACGCTATAGCCAGTTCTTGGGTCAATAATATGACTAAAATACTGATCCCCAAATTGTACATATTTTTGATAACTACCAGAGGTAGTAATTGCATTTTCCGATAAAGGAAGAATTAGTTCTTCTGTAAGTTTTAAGCCCATCAGGTAATCTGGGTCTTGCACGCCAATACGCCAAGGATTACCTGAGGAATCCGTTCCATGGGCATAGACCTCCCCACCAATTTCAACAACAAAATGGGTAACACCTCTAGACAATAAAAAAGACGAAAGAAAATCAACACAATACCCTTGGGCTATCCCGTCTAGGTCTAAAGCAATTTTTCGATTTGATTTAAAAATACGCAAACCATTTATTGTGATTTTACTATTCCGGGTTATCTCTAATGTTTTATTAACTGAAATAGCGTTGGGCTTAGCTGATGGTTTTTGTCCACTAAACCCCCAGAGCTTCAATAGGGGAAAAATTGAAATACTAAAAGCCCCATCAGTGTCTGCTTCTAATTGATTAGCAAAATTGATTACTTCTAAGAGATGGCTATCTAAGGGGGCCGTTTTCTTTGCTGAGTTAATTTTTGAAAGCAGGGAGTTGGGGTTGTACCTAGACAAAGACTGGTCAAACACATTAAATAAAGAATCTATTTGTGATTGAGAAACCCATTCAAATTGGCTTCTATATTTTATACTGTAAGTAGTGCCCTGCGCATTGCCTGAATAAGCATAAAGAGAAGTGGAATGAGATTGGTGGTGATGGCTACCCATCAGGGGTATCAGTACCAAAACAGTAAAACAAAATCGAATGGACATTAAGTATGAATTAGGCAAACCTACAACTTAAAAAAATATCAAAAAAAAACCCCGATCTAAAAGATCAGGGTTTAATAAATACGGCACCTACCTACTCTCCCGGGACGAATCCCAGTACCATCGGCCATGAGGGGCTTAACTGCTCTGTTCGGTATGGGAAGAGGTGAACACCCTCGGCATAAGCACCATAAGAAAATATCCCGGTATTAAACGGGAACAATAATGTCATATTGGGAGTTGTAAACGAAGTAATTATATAAAAAAAATTAAAGCTTACGGGCAATTAGTACTACTTGGCTTTACTGTTACCAGTTTTACACCTATAGCCTATCAACGTCATAGTCTCTGACGACCCTTAAAAGGAAATTCATCTTAAGGAAGGTTTCACGCTTAGATGCTTTCAGCGTTTATCCTGTCTGTACGTAGCTACTCGGCAATGCTCCTGGCGGAACAACCGATACACCAGCGGTA
>CAMDFC010000083.1 GCA_945897185.1 Chitinophaga pinensis
AATTTTGAGTGGTAAAAAACAGCCACCTCTCTTTTGGGTTCTGCTATTTTTCCTGAAATACAATAAGCAAATGAGCTTCTGGCATTGTTTTTCTGATTTAACCCCATATAGCTTTGAGCCAATACATACATGGAATTCATTCCAATAGAATCAGTTAAAACTGACAAAGGTTTTAATTGATTGACTGATTTGGAAAAAGAGGCTTGCTGGAAATATCCGGTACCTAACTCAAATTTTTGTACAGATGTTAAAACCACGCCGTTATTTTGTGATCTTTCATACAAGTCCACCACTTTTGAATAATTTCCTTTGTTAAAATAAATGGAAGCCAAAAGTTGAAGCATTTCTTTTTCATGAAGCGCATCACCGCTTTTAAGGTAAATTTCTCCATAGCTCAAAGCAAGTTCATAATTTGATTTTTCATGATAAATAAAGGAGAGATAAAAAAGTAAAATATTTTTGTATTTAGCTTCTTCTTTAATTGATAAAAATAATTCTAATGCATCGTTGTATTTTTTTTCAGCAAAAGAAATAAAACCAAGATAATAGGTTACATCAGCATGATACTTGCTGCTTTTGAGCTGATAAAGACTTTTAAAATAGGGACTGGCATTGTCAAATTTTTTCTGAGAAAAATAGGAAACCCCTTTTTCAAACTGGATAGTCTCGTTTTGTTCATTAGAAAGAAACAAGACATCTGTCATTTCTAAAAAATCAATTGCTTCAGTGTACAAAGACAAACCAAAATAATATTGTCCTAAGTAATAAGCCAGTTGAACTGTGGTTGATTTTGTTTCTGCAGTCCGGATCAACTGTTTTGCCTCTTGGACAGAAGCAAAATCACTCCTAACTAATCCACATACCACACGCATAAATTTCAATTCTTCGTTGTCCTTTTTGGAAAGGATTCCATTTATCCCTGGCAACTGAATGATGCCATCTATAAGAAGTTGGGCATTTTCGTATTGCCCTATTTCAATAAGGGATCTCGCTTTTTCAATTCCTAAATTACGTTTTGAAAGTGCAAGATTAACCTGCCCAAAACCTTCATAGCACAGGATGATTGAAAAAAAAAGAAGAACAAAAACCGATACAGTTGATTTAACTGTCATTACTGCAAAAATTTAACAATCAAAAATAACTCCTAAATGAGCAGAATTGAACAATAGTGTACCTTCGGGAAGTAACATTTAACTAACATTTAGAATATCCATCAATTAGAAAAACAATGAAGAAACTTTTAAGCATACATTATAGTGCTTTTGCATTTAACGCTTCCATGCTTTTACTAAGGGTTGCTTTTGGTATACTTATGATGTCTCATGGTTACGACAAGTTGGTTCATTTCAATGAACGCAAGTCTGAATTTTATAACTTGTGGGGCATCGGATCTACAAGTTCACTTGTGCTCTCCATTTTTGCAGAATTTTTTTGTGCACTTTTTCTAATCATTGGTTTGTTTACAAGGGCTGTTGCTGTTCCTCTTGTAATAAACATGTCCGTTGCATTGTTTAGTGTACATAACATGGATTTTTTCTATACAGGAGAGAAAGCAACGCTTTTTTTAATTGGTTTTCTTACGATACTTTTTTGCGGTCCGGGTAGAGTAAGTGTTGATGGAATCGCAAGTAAATAATACATAAATTATGTTTTCATTTGATACACAAGTGCGCGTTAGGTATGCAGACACTGACCAAATGCAAGTGGTTTACCATACCAAGTATATAGAATACTTCGAAGTAGGAAGAACAGACGCAATGCGCCACATAGGAATCACCTATAAGAATATTGAACAATCGGGTTTGGTGATGCCCGTAGTGAGTGTGGATTGTAAATTCATAAGGCCGGCGTTATATGATGATTTACTTACAATAAGAACTTCATTGCTTCAATTAACCAATGACCACGAAATTGAATTTCACCAATCTGTGTACAATGAAATGGATGTTTTACTCTGCAAAGGCAAGGTGGTTTTGTACTTTATGGAAAAATCAACATACCAAAAAATCAATATCCCTACCATACTTTTTGAAAAATTAGAACCCTTTTTTAAACCCTAATCATGTCAAACAAAGTACCCAAAACAGTCTCAATAATTACTATCGGGGATGAACTGCTGATTGGTCAAACTATAGATACAAACAGTGCCTGGATGGCACAAGAATTAAATAAAGCTGGATTTTCAATCAACAGAAGAGTTGCTATTGGCGATAGTTGGGATGATATTTGGAATTGTCTCCAAGAGGAAGAAGAAAAAAATGACATTGTGCTTATTACAGGCGGACTGGGGCCTACTTCAGATGACATTACAAAGCCACTACTTAGCAATTATTTTGGAGGAAAATTAATTGTTGATGATGCTGCAAAAGAAAATGTGATTGAAATTTTTACTAAAAAATTAAACCGCCCTTTAATCGAAAGAAATTTGAAACAAGCCGAAGTGCCTGATGTTTGTACCGTGATACAAAACAAAAGAGGTACTGCACCTGGCATGTGGTTTGAAAAAGACAACAAAATTTTTGTGAGTATGCCAGGGGTGCCTTTCGAGATGAAAGGTATGATGGCGGATTATGTGATTCCAGCATTGACGAAAAAATTCGAGGTATCCCCTGTTGAACACCGCACCTTGCTCACAGCTGGAATTGGAGAATCCTTTTTAGCTGAGCTATTAAATGATTTTGAGGCCTCGCTCATCAATGGGATAAAATTGGCTTATTTGCCAAATTATGGCATGGTTAGACTTAGACTTACCGCTACCCAAACGCTTGAAAATAAAAACGAGATTGATTTTTATTTCGATCAACTTAAGAAGACCGTAAAAGACCATTTGGTTATTGATAGAGATATTAGTCTACAAGAGGCAATTGCTGAAACATTAAAATCTGAGGGTAAAACCCTTGCCATTGCTGAAAGCTGCACAGGAGGATATATTTCCCATTTATTTACGCTTTTACCAGGAAGCAGCTCTTTTTTCTTGGGTAGCGTTGTTAGTTATTCTAATAATTTGAAATCAGGACTATTGGGTGTTCCAGAAACAACACTAAATGGGTTTGGAGCAGTAAGTATAGAGACAGTCAACAAAATGGCAGAAGGAATAAGAGAAAAGACTGGCGCAGATTATGGCTTAGCTACTTCAGGAATCATGGGCCCAACAGGAGAAACTCCAGGAAAGCCTGTGGGCTTTGTATGTGTTGGTTTTAGTAGCAAAGAAAAGACCGAAAACACAACTTTTCAGTTCCGGTTCGACCGAAAAAGAAATATTGAACTAACAGCAGTACATGCCCTAAATTTTTTGAGGAAAAGTATTGGATAAGTTATTATCCTACCTTGGTATTATACAGCGTTTTTGGGTTAATTTTATAGACGGATTTTCGGAATTTTAATTGCAAAAATGGCCCTTGTAAATGTAATAATGCCCAAGCTAGGCGAAAGCATCATGGAAGCCACTGTTTTGCTCTGGCACAAACAGGTGGGCGATTTCGTGAAGCTCGATGAAACCCTCCTTGATATTGCTACAGATAAAGTAGATAGCGAAGTACCCTCACCAGTTGAAGGAACTTTGGTAGAGGTACTCTGTAAAGAAAACGACATAATTCCGATTGGCTCTGTAATTGCCAGAATAAACACGGGTGGTGAAGAAAGCAATAGCATTCAAAATACCACACCAGCCATCCAACTACCTGATCCTTTTCCTGGTACTTCTACAGAAGAAATTGAGCAAGATCGAATAATCCCCTATCAACCATCTGGTTTTACTCCCATCGAAAAAGGGGTAAATGGTCGGTTTTTTTCACCCTTGGTTATGAATATTGCTTCCAGAGAAGGCATTCCATTCCAAGAACTAGAAAGAATGCAAGGCACAGGAAATGAGGGCAGGGTTACCAAAAAAGACATTTTAGATTATTTAGAATATAGACATAAGCATGTGCTTTCTTCCCCTGTTGAAATAGTTGCAGAAAAGGCAAATAATCCTCAACCCATACCAAGAGAAGAAATAAGTTACAGTCAACCTACTCCAGCACCTGTTTATCATCAACAACCCCAGGTACAATCGGCTCCCATACCAGCTCCAATTAATATTTCTGGCAATGTAGAAATCATTGAAATGGACAGAATGCGGAAGCTGATTTCTGAACACATGACCAGGAGCAAAGCCACCAGTGCCCACGTAACCAGCTTTTCAGAGGCCGATGTAACCAATTTGGTAAACTGGAGAAACAAAGTTAAAAATGACTTTGAAAAAAGAGAGGGTGAAAAAATCACTTTTACACCTATTTTCATTGAAGCAATTACCAAATGCCTCAAAAAGTTTCCTTTGCTCAATGCTAGTGTAGTTGGAGAAACAATCGTTGTTAAAAAAGACATTAATATTGGCATGGCGACTGCCTTACCAAATGGAAATTTAATTGTCCCGGTAATTAAGGGTGCAGATCAATTTAATATAACGGGATTAGCGAAACAGGTGAACAAGTTGGCCAACAATGCCAGAAATGGGAAATTGCAGCCGGCAGACACCCAAGAAGGAACTTTTACATTCACCAATGTTGGTACTTTTGGTAGCTTGATGGGTACACCCATTATCAATCAACCACAAGTTGCTATTCTTGCAACTGGTGCAATAAAGAAAAAGCCTGTCGTGATCGAATCTGAAAAAGGTGACAGTATTGCCATTCGACACATGATGTTTGTATCGATGTCTTACGACCACAGAATTATCGATGGTGGTATGGGAGCAAGTTTTCTTACCGAGTTTGTAAAGCAGCTCGAAGGATTCGACGGATCAAAAGTTTTCTAATCTTCGCGTTAAAAAGGTGGCTTTCACTCAATCCAGTGAAAGCTCCAGACCCCATGTCTTGCCCTTATCAAGGGCAGGTACACCATTCTTTAACCATATAGCTGGTGTTTCACCTTTTAAAAGCCAATCAAAAAATTGTTGTTCTCTAATTTGAATGTCTTTTCTGTTTTTACGTTCTACCAAATTGTGCGCCTCTCCATTGTAGTTTAACATCCAAACCTTCTTGTTCAACCTCCTCATTGCAGTAAACATCTCAATACCCTGGTACCAAGGTACTGCACCATCATTGTCGTTTGCCATAATTACCAAAGGAGTAGTTACTTTGGGCAGATAAAATAGGGGGGAATTTTCCCTGTATAAAAGAGGCTTCTCCCAAAGGGTTGCCCCGATTCTACTCTGACTTTTCTCGTATTGAAACTGACGGTTCATTCCACTTTCCCAGCGTATACCACCATATGCACTGGTCATGTTTACTACCGGAGCACCTGCCCATGCTGCGGCAAATAAATTGGTGCGGGTTATAATATGTGCCACTTGATAGCCACCCCAACTTTGTCCCTGTATTCCCATTTTGGTGCTATCAACCCATCCTTTTTTTACAAGAGCCCTTGCTCCACTCACCACATAATCAAAGCCCCCTTTACCTGGATATCCTTTCGCATAATGAATGTCTGGAGCTAACACAATGTAACCACGACTCACAAAAAACGGAATGTTTAAACGACTGGGTGTGGGTGCAGGTGGCAAATAGTTATATAAACCGTCAGACAAGGTTTCATAGAAATAAGCAATCATCGGATATTTTTTCTTTGGATCGTAATTCTCCGGCTTATACACAATTCCTGTGGCAATTTTTCCATCGTATGCTTTCCAAGAAAACAATTCTGCCGTCATCCAGTTGTACTCGTTTTGCTGTGGATTGATATCACTGAACTTTATAGCAATACCTAAATCTTTTGAAAAATGAATATTGGGTGATTGTTTAAAGGTTTCGGCAGTAAATAGATAAGCATTCACATCTGCCGCCTTAACTGGATTGCCAAGAGCATGTGTCCCGAGTTGAAGAAACTTGGGTTGAAAGGTTGATCCCAATTCCAGAAAAGTAAAACCCGCTTGTTTGTTTTTTTCATTGAACACTTTAAATAATAAAGATTGATTTGCTTCAATGAATCTAGATTCGGGATCTACATTTATAAATCGGAAAGCGGTTTTATTCTTACGCCCCCATCCTCCTGTAATATTTTCAGGAGATTGTTTACCGGTAGGATCTAGTTTCCAAATATCAAACCGATCATAAACAAACAATGATGCATCATTTTTTTCCCAGCGCATCAATCCATAAGGTGTTGGGTCAGAAGGCATGTCGTAATCTTCATCGTACAACTTAAATGGAACTGTCTTTGAAATATTAGAGATGACACCATTATTGAATGTGAAATAATGTTTCTTGGCCATATCATACCAAAAAATAAACTTCCCCGTTGGAGAAAACTGGGGCATTCCAGACAAATCTTTAAAGATCAGTTTCCGTTCACCATTAGACGGATTAATGGTATACACATCTTTTTTAGTACCACCCTCCCATTGCATGGAAATACGCTTTCCTTTATCTGATACTCCCAGAAAAAGATTTCCGTCTCCTTCGTTTGAGATCATCACTTGAGAAAGTTCTTCATCTGCCAGCTGAACAAAAGATTTTATATTAAGATCAAACATTGATAAATAGGATCTTTTATTTTCTTGATCTAAATTTCTTAATTGATAAGGCTGCAGATAATCATCATTGTAATGCCAAACATCCAATTTAACCAAATCAATTTCTACTAAAGAAGTATCCTTAATTGGCTTAACAGGAGCAGTTCCAAGAAATAATCGAGATCTGGATTTACTAAAATTTGGTGTATAATTCTCACTGATTGTCCAGTTTACCTTCATCCCCACAGTAAAACGATCTGCAATAACCGATGCTTGCTCATCCCCGTTTTTCCAATACCAGAGTTTATGGAATTTTTGTGTTGATTTAAATGCCGAATCACGTTCAGCGAGGAAAGCGATTTGATAACCATTTTTATCAATTGCAAAGTTTTTAAAATCATTACCCCCCAACAAAATAGTATCTAGCCTGTTTTCCAAGGATCTCCAGATGGCCACCAAAGGCTTGCGGTCTTTCTTGTTCTTACTTGCTGAATTTTCTAACAATA
Organism: Chitinophaga pinensis; assembly: GCA_945897185.1. GTDB lineage: Bacteria > Bacteroidota > Bacteroidia > Chitinophagales > Chitinophagaceae > Pollutibacter. Next base: position 6,997 of record CAMDFC010000083.1, read on the forward strand.
AAATCTTCCCGTTTTCACTCCAGTAATATTCATTGGTAAAGGGAAATATTTTACGTTCATTGTTAGTAAAATTTATTAGAACAAGATCAAATCCCTCTTGTATGGGTGTAGAAATATTGTCTTCGCCTTCTGCATCTAACCAATTTGACTCTTCATCCTGTTCACCCTTTGCAGATAATTTTCTTTTTTGTTTTCTCTCTGGTGTGTGTTCAATAATCAGTGGAAATTGTTGTTTTGAGGTATCTATCGTTTTCTGAATTATGTCTTTTGGTTTGGCAACAAATGTAGAATCAAGAGATTTTTTTGATTTTAAAATCGCAAGAAAGCCTGCCGACTTTTCTGGCATTTTAAAGGAAGCGACATCTGGTATTAATTCAACTTTTTTTTGCATTAAATTGTAAATACCCAAAGAGTCTTTTGGAAAATCCTCGGGCTTCTTTTTTTTGATTTTTGCATTACGAACATCAAGGTATGTTGGCTTAACCTTAAATACCACATATTGATTATCCATCGAAAATGAAACTCCATACCCTCTAGCAAACGACTGTGTAAATGTTGAATCTGTTTTTTGTATTACAAGCAAACCATCCCCCTCTTGTACATCGATGGTATAAGCGATCCATTCCCCGTTGGGAGAAATTCTCCGTTCACCAATAGATTGCCATCCATCATAAACTGTATGGTCCAATTGCTTTTTTTGTGCAAGAGCAGAACAGCAAAATACTGAAAACAAGCAAAAGAACAGAAGTTGTCTCATGATTGGGGATTTGTATGAAAATACAGAAATGCAAACGAAAACAGAAATTACTAACTGATAGAATTTCCCCTTGTTTTCCATACTCGGGCACTTTGTAGAACAACGGTCAAAAAGATAATGAACAATCCTATATAAAAGGACAGACCCAGTTCCATATGCTCTT
>CAMDFC010000084.1 GCA_945897185.1 Chitinophaga pinensis
AACAAAAAAGTAATTACAGGTACGCCAGAAGTAGTAGCAGAGGGACAAGGAGGGTTGTTGGATATTACCTTGCATCCAAAATTTGCAGAGAATGGATGGATCTATTTATCTTATTCTAAGGGCAAGACCATAGATGAAAAAAAGTTAGCTACAACTGCTGTAGTGAGAGGAAAGATAAAGGGTGATGCATTTGTTGAACAGCAGGAAGTATTTGAAGGTTTGCCATACACGCACACTCGTCATCATTATGGTTCAAGGTTGGTATTTGGGCAAATGGGGCATCTTTATATTTCTATGGGGGATAGGGGTCAGGAAAAAGTATACCCTCAGAATCTGGAAACCGCGCCAGGCAAGATTCACAGGATTAATGATGATGGTAGTATTCCTAAAGACAATCCATTTGTTGGAAAAGGAAAAGCCATTGAAACGATTTATGCATATGGCATAAGAAATCCTCAGGGGATGTTTATGGATCAAGCGGGTGTTCTTTGGGAGCACGAACACGGTCCACGTGGTGGAGATGAATTAAACATCATCAAAGCAGGGGCAAATTATGGTTGGCCAGTGATTACTCATGGTATTAATTACGATGGTAAGCCAATTTCTCAAATCAGTAAGAAAGAGGGAATGCAAGAATCTGTTACTTATTGGATACCTTCTATCGCGCCAAGTGGCTTGACTACGGTAGCAGGTAATAAATATCCGGCTTGGAAAGGAAATATGATGGTTGGATCTCTACGTTTTAATTACGTAGATCGTGTTGTAATCAAAGACAACAAGTTTGTGAGTCAGGAAAAGATTTTACTAAACATTGGCAGGACAAGAAACGTTGAGATGGGACGCGATGGTTATTTATATGTGAGTATCGAGAATCCCGGGACCGTATTCAGGGTGAAGCCTATGTAATGTTCCATGTACTATAAAATTAAAAGCCCCCCGAAACTTCGGGGGGCTTTTTTGGCACTTTCTTTTTTTCAATTCTGCGATGTAGATTCGCAACACCAATCAATAACAATAGAAATGGACATTACCTGGTTATCGAGGACGAGCCTATTAATAGGTGAGGAGCGGCTAAAGTTACTTACCCAAAAACACGTGATGGTTGTGGGTTTGGGAGGTGTAGGCTCTTTTGCAGCCGAGTTCATCGCAAGAAGCGGCGTTGGTAAAATGACGATTATTGACGGGGATGTTGTTGATCCTACGAATAGAAACCGACAGTTGCCAGCGTTGGCAACCAATCACGGAGTTTCAAAGGCGTTGATTATGGAAGAGCGTCTCAAAGCAATTAATCCAGAGTTGGAAATAAATGTGGTGCAGTCTTTTGTAAATCCGGAAATGGTGGTGGAACAGTTAGCGTGTAACCCAGATTATGTAATTGATGCCATAGATAGTTTAACGCCAAAGATTACATTCTTGCGACTGGCACATGAAAAGAACGTAAAACTGGTGAGCAGTATGGGGGCAGGGGGAAAGTTGGATCCTACTAAATTGCAAGTAATTGATATTTCTAAAACCTATAATTGTCCCTTTGCGCAGCAAGTTCGAAAAATGCTGAAGCAGTACCAAATTAGAAAGGGAATAAAAGTGGTCTTCTCTCCAGAAGAGCCAATTAAAGAAAGTTTGATGTTGACCGACGGTAAAAATTTTAAGAAATCGGCCTATGGTACCATATCTTATTTGCCTGCAGTCTTTGGTGCAGTGGCAGCCTCTGTGGTAATCAGAGATTTGATTGGAGAAAAGATCTAGTCGATTGCCAACTCTTGAAAATCTTCTTCAATCATTCTTTCTCCATTTTGCATGAGGAGCAAATTGGTTTCCATCAACAACTGCATCTTTGAAAAATCGGAAGTGTAATCTCCTTTTCTCCAGAGTTTAATAAATAGTTGTCTTGATACAGCATCCAAATGGTTTTGCATCACCTTGTGATGCAGCACTGAGATATCTTGATCTGCCAAATGGTCAAATACACCAAACTGTAAAAGCTTGCGTGTGTGGCTCACAATGTCAAATGTAATTCCCATAAGAATAATTTTGTACAAGGTCCATATGTCATGTAAAGGAATTGTAAATCAAATATCAATTAAATATTTCCTACATCAGAGTGGGGATAATTTGTGCGTCATGCTCTAGAAAAACATTTGTAATTTAATTTGTCGTTTTAGATTTCCATTTTCTTTATAAACAACTACATATGCAAGAGCAACTGTTGTTTTCCAAATTGACTTCGAATGTGAAAGTGGATTTGTGTAGTTACATCAATGCGTACATTGAACAACATCCTGATACTGAAATCATGATTGGTTGTGATTCTCAAAATTATGCTGAGAATACGATCTACGCAGTTGTTGTAGCCCTGTATAAGAAAGGAAAAGGTGCTCATTTGTTGTACCGCAGGTGGAAAACAGCTAAAGAATATACACGTTCTACAAGGTTGCTTACAGAAGTATGGAATGCAATTGAAACTGCCGAATTGATGAGAGGTTCAGGCTTACCAAAGCCAATCTGGATTGATATCGATTTAAATCCAGATCAACGCTTTAAATCTAATGAAGTATTTAGACAAGCTGTCGGTATGGTAGAAGGCATGGGCTATAAAGTCCGTTACAAAACAATGGGACCCATGATTACTTATGCAGCAGATCATTTGATCAAGACCTGATTAAATTTCATGTTTAACGTCGTATTCATAAACTTCGCTTGAGAAGGCTATTTCCATTTTTGATCTATCGAATGCTTTTTCTTGGTTAGCTAGAAATACAGTCGCGACCCCATTTCCAATAAAATTAGTAATGGCTCTTGCCTCTGACATAAAGCGATCAACACCCAATAACAATGCCAATCCTTCCATAGGAATTACTTGTACTGCACTTAGTGTGGAAGCCAATACAATGAAACCACTACCAGTTACTCCAGCTGCGCCTTTAGAGGTAACCATTAAAATACCAATGATGGTCAGCATTTGAGATAATGTCAAATCTATATTGAATACTTGCGCAAGAAAGATAACCGCCATGGAGAGATAGATGGTAGTGCCATCCAAATTGAAAGAATAACCAGCTGGTACAACCAATCCAACGACTGGTTTTGCACATCCCATTTTTTCTAATTTTTCCATCAGTGAAGGTAGCGCTGCTTCCGAGGAGGAAGTGCCCAATACAATCAGCAACTCTTCTTTAATGTAATTCAGAAATTTTAAGATGCTAATTTTATAGTATCTCAAAATAAGTCCGAGACAAACAAATACAAATAACGCCATGGTAATGTAAACGGTCAGCATCAATTTACCTAAAGGCAAAAGTGTTGCAATACCATACTTTCCAATGGTGTAGGCCATTCCACCAAATGCTCCGATGGGTGCGAATAGCATCACAATATGCAATCCTTTAAAAATGTATTTAGATGCCCATTGTAGAGGAGAAATGATTTTTTCTCTTTTACTTATTTTACTCAGTAGAATACCAAATGCTATAGAGAAGAGTAAAACCTGGATGGTGAGGTTGTCTTTTAAAAATTGTAACCAGGAAAAAGCTTTAGCGCCATCTGTGAATTTGCTGATGTCGCCACCTTTGATTGCTGCAGTATTGACTCCCGCTCCGGGTTGAATAAAATGTGCTACTATTATTCCTATCAATAAAGCAAAGGTGGTAACTATTTCAAAATAGAGAATGGCCTTACCTCCAACTCTTCCAACTTTCTTGAGGTCATTCATTCCACTGATACCCAGCGAAATGGTAATAAATATGATGGGGTTGATGAATACTTTTACAACTTCAATGAAATATTTACCTAGGGGTTGCATTTTTATTCCCATCTCAGGATAAAAATGACCGAGTAGGGCGCCAGAGGTAATTGCTGCAAGAACCCAAAAAGTTAGGTTGGTGAACAGTTTTTTCAAAATCAGCTGTTTTGTTTTTGGACATAAAGTTAATGTATGGACCTGATGTTTTTGGTTGGACTTATAATACTTTTGACAAATGAAGATCTCTGGATTTACAATCATTAGAAATGCAATCATTAATGATTATCCTGCTGTTGAGGCAATCACTTCTATTCTTCCTGTGGTAGATGAAATGGTGGTGGCTGTGGGGAAAAGTGATGACGATACTGAAGGTTTGATACGCAGCATTGGTTCTGATAAAATCAGGATTGTTCATTCAACTTGGGATTTAAGTCAGTTGCCTGGAGGAAAGGTGATGGCGTTGGAGACGGATAAAGCATTTGCTCACGTTTCAGCCGATAGCGATTGGGCTTTTTATATTCAATGTGATGAAGTGGTTCATGAAAAATATCATTTGGCAATACGAAAAGCATGTGAGCAGCAATTAGACAATAAACAAGTATTGGGCTTGGTCTTTGGGTATGTGCATTTTTATGGCACATATGATTATTATGGCGATAGCAGGAGGTGGTACAACAAAGAGATAAGAATAATTCGCAACGATAAGCGCATACAATCCTTCAGAGATGCACAAGGTTTTAGAATGGATGGCAAGCGCTTGCCTTCAAAATTAATTGAAGCAGAAATTTACCATTATGGGTGGGTGAAAAATCCTGCATTGATGGATAAAAAATTACGCACATTAAGTACCAATTGGATGGGTAAACAGATGAAAGATAGGTTGGAGAATATGGAGGGAGTATTTAATTATGATGAATTTGATTCGTTGGAAAAGTTCAAAGGAACACATCCCGTTGTTATGGGGAAACGTATCAATGAAAAGAATTGGGAGTTGCAAGTAGATGTAACAAAAAAGAGATTTACGCCTAAGAAATACTTTTTGTATTTGTTAGAGAAATTTACTGGTATAAGGCCTTTCACATTTAAAAACTATAAACTGATTTAATTTTTATTCTAACTTATTTTCGTACAACACTGCTTTTTAATGCAAGCACAAAAAATTTAATATGAAAAAATATTTCTTCGTTTTCGGTTTATTTTTAACCACAGTCGGTCCTGCTTTCTCTCAAAAAGTATTAAACAGTTGGGTGTCACCAGAATATTCAAAACCTGAGTACAGAAAGGTTGCTGTTTTGGCTAAGATCAGTGACAAAGAGAACAAGCAAATGGTGGAAGACAATGCTGTATTGACTTTGAGAGAGAAAGGGATAAATGCCATCACTTCTTATTTAAATTTCAAAGAAACGGACATGGCTACTAATGAGACTTTGCTTGCTCGAGCAGATCAACTGCAAGTAGATGCAGTGGTTGTATTTTCTGTACTCAGGGAAGATACTAAAGTGCAAAACACACCTACTTTAAGTGCAGGGGTTGCCATACCTGTCCGCATAGGATTTTTCACCGCCTATCTTGGAGGAAATGTTCCATTGGCAGGGGGGCCAAAATTGGTGGATGTACTCCAGTTAAAATCAGAGTTCTATAATCGTAACAGTGATGTATCACATTGGAATACTACCTATGAGTTTAAGTTAAAAAACAATTATGAGGCAGTTGCTAAGGGCTGGGCTTCGAAGACGGTAGCTGCAATTCTCAAAGCAGGAATTCTATAGTCAATAAATATTTGTAGCTATGTCAGTCATTGTAAAAAGAGTAGAGAACGATTTTGAACTTCAAGGTATCTTGGATTTGCAGCAAGCAAATCTTCGGGTAAATATCGATGCGGATACTGCTGCTTCTCAGGGATTTCTGACTGCTGAATACACTTTAGCGTTTTTGAAAGCAATGAATGATGTATCTCCTTCAATTATTGCAAAAGATGGAGATGAAGTTGTTGGTTATGCTTTGGTGGCTACAAAAAAAGTCAGGGATGGACATGATTTGATGGCAGATTTATTCAGTGTCATTGATACCAAAACATATAAGGGACAATTGTTGAAAGAAGTAAATTATGTAGTAGTCGGTCAGCTTTGTGTAGGAGAAGGGTATAGGGGACAGGGATTAGTAAAACGTTTGTATGATCATTTTCGTGATTGTCTTTCATCACAATATGAATACTTAATCACAGATGTTGCCCAAGCGAACACACGTTCCTTGAACGCACATCTAAAATCAGGATTTCAAGTCATTGATACACTTGTTTATGCAGGTATAGGCTGGGACATCGTCATCTGGGACTGGAGAAACTAATTACTATTCCCCTGCCTATCTTCGATAGGTAAACCTTCGGCAGGCAGGCCTATTATATTAATTTCATATTAATCGGATCCCACTGAATAGGCTTACCCAATTCAGTACTCAGGTTACATGCAATGGAAGGTGCTGAAGCTCTTAATCCAAAAGATGCATCTTCAACAATTGCGCTTCCGGTGCGGACGCCATTGAAAAAGTTAATCATGTGGTCAAGTCTGTCATCATATCCTTTTGGGGAATCAAATTTGATTTCTCTTACGTAATCATATCCACCCATATCATCACCATATTCACTGGCATACCATTTTTTAAATTCCTCTTTCTGCTTTGCAGAGAAACTTTCATAAGAATCATAGCCGCCATATCCAGGAGCAGCGTGGCGTTTGAGGGATTTCACCGAAAGATCATTCCATCCTACATTAATTACACCCTCTGTTCCAATTACTTTAAGACCAAATCCGCCTTTACCTTCACCATCAGTGAGGTTGACACGTGTAGAAACCTGGAAGGCATTGTGTTCTTTGGCTTCCTTATAGTTCATCAATGCATTCACCATATCGTAGGCATCCCTTCCGTCTTTCCAAAGTTTAAGATCAGCGAGACTAAAAATGGTACTTGGTCCCATTGAACCTGTAATAACATGGATGCTTGTAAGTAAGTGCACAATAAGATCACCTGCTGCACCAGTACCATAATCTTTATAATTTCTCCATCTGAAGAACCGTTTGGCGTCAAAAGGGACTTTTGGTGCATCACCCAAGAAGCGGTCGAAATCAACGGTTTCGGGACTTGCATCGGTTGGAATAGAATAATGCCATGCACCTCTGATGTCCGTCCTGTCGCAAAATGCCTGAATATAAGTCAGTTCACCAATAGCCCCAGATTTGAGTACCTTATTTGCTTCAAGAATGGCGAGTGCGCTTGCACGCTGACTTCCTACCTGAAATACTTTCTTTGATTTTTTCTGTGCTTCAATGATGCCATGTCCCTGTTCAATTTTCTGTACCATAGGTTTCTCACAGTAAACATGTTTACCTGCATTTAGTGAATCAATGGCAATACGTTGATGCCAATTATCTGGTGTGCAAATCAAAACTGCATCAATATCTTTTCTGTTGAGAATTTCTCTGTAATCGCGGGTTGTAAATAAACCATTGCCCCATTTCTCCTTGGCATAGTCTAAACGACCTTGGTATAAATCGCAAGCCGCAACAATTTCTACGCCTGGAACCTTCAAGGCAGTATCGGAATCAAAATGTCCAATGATTCCAGCCCCAATTAATCCAATGCGGATTTTATCAGTTGCTGCAACTTTCAATTTACTACTCATTTCTATGATTGGTTGCTGATCTTGTGCTTGAATGCCAGATCCAACGGCCAACGCTGCGGCAGAGCCCCCAATTTTTCTAAGAAAATTTCTGCGATTGTTGTTCATGATTCAATTTAAGTGAGAATATTCAAATTATTCTTTTTTCTATCCATTTTCTCTTTTACATATCTGCAGATAAATCGGGCTTGTTTTGGTAATTTTGCTTCATTCAGCATAGAGATGGAAGAAAAACTCAAGCGATTGGCAAAAGAATTGGATGGTGATTTGTTTTTTGATAAAACAATGAGGACCCTCTATGCAACGGATGCCTCCGCTTATCGTGAGTTGCCATTGGCGGTTGCTATCCCCAAATCGGAAAATGATATAAAACGTCTAATACAATTTGCGTCTGCTGA
>CAMDFC010000085.1 GCA_945897185.1 Chitinophaga pinensis
CAAAGTAGTATTGTTAAATGATGAGGGTATAATTGATGGATATATACACCACCAATTTTCTGGTGGACACTCACCTTTTCATCAAGTATTTTGGATTCATGAAGACAAACAAATTGTATTTTTTGGTGGCGACGAAGCACCTCAACTTCAGCAAATGAAAACTAAATTTGTTGCTAAATATGACCATGATGGTAAGCGTGCAATGGAGCTTAGGCAACAATGGTGGAACCAAGCCAATAATCAAAATTGGAGAATACTGTTTTACCATGATATTAGCACCCCCATTGGCTAATAGTAGTAGTATTTACTATAGAAATTTTCAATAATTTGTATAGATGGCTGTAAAAATATTGAAATAATGACAATCACACTAAGATAAAAAAAAGGCTAGCCCTAAAAAGAGCCAGCCGTTGCTAACCTATGAAAAACACCAAGTTAAAATTACTTATTAAAATTAAATTAGAATCCTTTTTTTCTTGATTCTATTTGCTTTTTTTCTGACTGGCGTTTTTGAAATTCCTTTCTTACCAAAGATTTAAACTCATCTTCTGCGCCAAAAACTTTATTTGCCCTATCTGGACTTACCACTTTTGTAAAATCGTCCCTATATTTTTTTCTTACATCTAACATTTTTTGTTGACGCTCAAGGTTGTCTTGGTAGCTTTTCCCTTGGGAGGCTTGTTTTAAATCATTCCTGTATTGGTTAAAAATCGGCCAAAATTTTTGTGCTTCATTCGGATTTAAATTCAATTCTTTTGTTATAAACGCAAGTTCCATCGCCTGTATTTTTTTCAATTCGCTTACTCTCGCGTCTCTGTCAGGTCGTTGTGGTTGCGATTGAGCCAGGTTAATAAAAAGTAGTAAAGCAATAAAAGTAATTATGGGTTTCATCTAAACAACATTTAAATTCAAACTAATTCATGCTATTTAAGTCTTCGAATTCAAGAAGACTCATATAGGTAGATATATCATTTTCAGGTATTTCAGTCAAAATTTCACTGATTAATTTGGGATTCAAGTTAACCAGGAAGGATTCACTTTGATCAATTTCAATATTTAGGTTCTGTTCATTTTCCACCAATTCTGACTCACTTAGGTAGAGCGCAAATGCATCTTCAGAAATAGCAGACCGATCTGCCGTGAAAGCAAGCGCAGTTTTTTCCTCTGTTTTGTTTGAGAGGACAGCAAACGTAGCGATTATTCCAACAATTGCAGCTGCAGCGGCATATTTTAACATGTTTTTGATGCTGAAAAAAGAAACAAGAAGTCCTTCTTTTTGGGGTATCGAAACCTTGAAACTGGAAATATAATTCTCAGGTACAACGAAGGGATTTTCCTTTTTTAACGATTCAAGCAATGGGGAAAGGGGCTGAAATCTTGTGTTTTCATGCTCAATTCTACTTAACAACTTGGTTTGGAAACTGCTGAAATAAGCATCAGGAACAACAAATGGGTTATTATTGGGTATATCAGCAACAGTTTGGCTGATATGCGTCAATTCTAATATTATGTTATTGAAGTCTTTCATCGTTGATTAGACAGTTTTGATTGCCATGGGTTTAACGATTAAGGATATAATCTTCAATCTTTTTAACAGCGTGGTGATAACTTGCTTTTAGGGCACCAACAGATGTTTCCAAAATTTCACTCATTTCTTCGTAGGGCATCTCCTCAAAATAGCGCAAAGTAAATACAACTCTTTGTTTTTCAGGTAGTTGCTGAATTGCTAATTGAAGTTTCCAAACCGCTTTTTTTTCATCAAAGTCCTTTTCGCTGTGGAGTTTGTTTTCCAGGGTGTCACTAACGTCGTCGTATGAAACGGAAGCCCTTCTTTTTGCTTGATCTAGAAAAGTGAGCGACTCATTGGTAGCTATTCTATATAGCCAGGTAAATAACTTAGCGTCTTCCCTAAAATTTTCAAGTGCATTCCATGCCTTTATAAATACATTTTGCATTACGTCGTCAGCATCATCATGGCTTACCACCAATCTTCTGATCTGCCAATACATTCTTTCTTGGTAGCGCTTTACAATTGCAGTGAAAACCTGCTCTCGTTGTTTGTTTTCTTTAAATAGTTTTACAAGCGTTATATCGTCTAGTTGTTCAAGCATATCAACTAGGAACGCTTTCTTGAAATTACCTTTTCTACCGCAGCAACAATATTTTCAGATTCTAAACCATATTTTTTCAAAAGCTCAGCTGGCTTTCCACTTTCCCCAAACGTATCCTGTGTACCAACCATTTCGATAGGAATTGGAAAATGTTTGGTAGCTACTTGTGCAATACTGTCTCCTAAACCTCCAATAACATTGTGTTCCTCTGCAGTAACGGCACAACCGGTTTTTTGGATTGACTTTATTACTGCTTCTTGGTCTAATGGTTTGATGGTATGGATATTGATAACATCGGCATGTATTCCTTTTTCTTTCAGCAGTTTTGCAGCCTCAATAGATTTCCATACCAGGTGTCCGCAAGCAAATATGCTAACATCATTACCTTCAGCCAGTTGTTGTGCTTTTCCTACAATGAAAGGTTCATCTGGATTTGTAAAAATAGGCCAAACGGGTCTACCAAACCTGAGGTAAACTGGCCCTTCATAATCGGCAATGGCCAATGTAGCTGCTTTTGTTTGGTTGTAGTCGCAGGGTACAATAACCGTCATTCCAGGAAGCATTTTCATCAAGCCAATGTCTTCTAGTATTTGGTGCGTTGCACCATCTTCACCGAGTGTAAGTCCGGCATGAGATGCACATATTTTTACATTTTTTCCGGAATAGGCAACGGATTGTCTAATTTGATCATAAACCCTACCTGTTGAGAAATTGGCAAAGGTGGTTGTAAAAGGAATTTTTCCACCAATGGTAATTCCAGCTGCAATTCCGATCATGTTGGCTTCGGCAATGCCACATTGAATGAATCTTTCAGGGAAGGCCTTGATAAATGCATTGAGTTTGAGCGATCCTGCGAGGTCTGCAGTAAGGGCAACCACATTGGGGTTTTTTTGTCCGAGTTCAAAAATCCCATCTCCAAATCCGCTTCTGGTGTCTTTTTGTCCTGTTACTTGGATCGCATCTAACATTTTTAAAATGATTTGACGCAAAGTAACACCAAATCAGGCTTTATTTTTGATGAAAGGGGTTAATTTTTCGATTAGTTCAAACGAAAAGCACGAAGATCAAGATGCGTTGGTAAGTCTTTGATGTACTGCTCCCATTTCCAAGCACTGGTCATGATGTCATTGAGGGTATACTTTGGTGCCCAGCCTAACTCTAGCCTTGCTTTTTCATTATCCGCATAAATTGCGATTACATCTCCAGGTCTTCTATTTCCAATTCGATAATTCAATTTTACTCCTGTGTTTTCTTCAAAGGCCTTGATGGCTTGAAAAACTGAAATACCTGTTCCGGAGCCGATATTATAAGCGAGGCAATTGTTTTTGTTTTTGTTTTCGATGATGTGATTTAAGGCCAAGGTATGCGCATGTGCCAGATCACAAATATGGATGAGGTCTCTGATGCAAGAGCCATCAGGGGTAGGATAATCGTTGCCAAATACCACCAGTTCATTTAATTTTCCTATTGCAGTCTGTGTAATTACAGGAGCCAGGTTTTGGGGTTTATCAATAGGGAGTTCTCCAATCAAGGTTGAAGGATGGGCCCCCGCAGGATTAAAATAGCGCAACATGACTGAGTTGATGTTTTTGTTGGCGTGGGCCATTGACTCAATCATTTGCTCACCCATTTGTTTGGTGAGTCCGTATGGTGAAGCTGCATTTTTTTTTGGGGTCTCTTCTGTAACGGGTATATGGTCTGGATTTCCGTAAACAGTGCAGGAAGAGGAAAATACAAAGTTGTTTACCTGAAATTCCTCAAGGCAGCGCATCACATTCATTAGTGATGACAAGTTATTCTGAAAATAGAGCATTGGTTTTTCTACAGATTCACCCACTGCCTTATATGCTGCAAAATGAACAACGCCATAAATCATTTCATTTTCTTCAAAAATGGCCCTGGTCTCATCAAAATTGCAGAGATCTACTTTGTAGTTTTTTATTTTTTTACCTGTAATTTTTTCAACGCCTTCAAGCATACCTGGAGTCGACCTCGAATTGTTGTCTGCAGAAATAACTTCATATCCATTTTCAATAAGGTCTACAATGGTATGAGACCCAATATAGCCGCTTCCGCCAGTTACCAATATGAGTTTTTTCATTTATTTTAATTGATCAAGTCCATGAGGTATTTTCCGTATCCACTTTTTAGAAGTGGTGTTGCAAGTTTTACCAGTTGTTCTGTGTTGATGAATCCCTTTCTCCATGCTATTTCCTCAATACATGCCACCTTGATGCCTTGTCTTTGTTCAATGACTTGAATAAATTGGGATGCCTGCATCAAGGAGTCGAATGTTCCTGTGTCCAACCATGCAGTTCCTCTATCTAGAACGGAAACATGTAATTTTCCGCTTTGTAGATAGGCTAAATTAACATCTGTAATTTCATATTCACCTCTTGGGGAGGGTTGAATGTTTTTCGCAATTTCCACCACATTGTTATCGTAAAAATAGAGTCCGGGTACAGCATATTTACTTTTGGGATGTACCGGTTTTTCCTCAATCGAAATGGCTTTCATGTGCTCATCAAATTCAACTACACCGTATCTCTCAGGATCGCTTACTTGATAGGCATATATAACACCACCATCTGGGTTTGAGTTTTTTTCTAAGGTTTTCCCCAGCCCCATACCGTAGAAAATATTATCACCCAAAACCAAAGCACAGGAATCTTTTCCAATAAATTCCTCACCTAACACAAAAGCCTGTGCCAATCCATTGGGAACGACTTGTTCTATATAGCTAAAATTCAAGCCAAGGTGACTGCCATCTCCGAAGAGTTTTTGGAATTGTGGCAGGTCTTGAGGGGTGGAAATGATCAAAATGTCTTTGATGCCTGAGAGCATCAGCGTGGATAAGGGGTAATAGATCATAGGCTTGTCGTAAACCGGCATGATCTGTTTGCTGATAGCGTAGGTGATGGGGTACAATCTGGTGCCTGAACCTCCTGCGAGAATGATTCCTTTCATATCGTGGTTTTAAGGTGACAAAGATGCAATATTTTTTGACAACAGGAAAGGCTGTTAATATATGCGTAACATACGGGTTACAATTGGGTAATATATAGGTAACATGCCATTAATCCAGACTGAGTTTCTTTGTATTTCAATAAGTACTATGCAAATAAGTAATACTAAAAAGATATTATTTCTCATTTTTTTCACTCTTCAAATATCCCTTGTTTCAATAGGGCAGTCCGTAAAGGTTTCTGGAAAAGTGATCAATACAAAAAATGAGCCTGTTTCTGGTGCATCCATCATCATTGAAGAATTGAAAAGAACGTTAGTTGCCAATTTAGATGGGCAATTCGATATTAACATAGAGGCGGGCAAAAAATACACATTTTCTGTTTCAAGTGTTGGATACAACACCAAAGTGGTTTCTGATATTGAAATTACTGCTAACGGCGATAATGAGATAACCGTTGTACTCGAGCCACAATCAAAAAATAGCGAAACAATTGTAATCCGTTCTACTCGTCGTCAAGAGAGTACAGTTGCCCTTCTTACCTTCCAAAGAACAAATGCGGCACTTTCCAGTGGTTTGGCAGCAGATTTTATTAGAAGGACACCCGATAAAAATATGGGTGAAGTTTTAAAGCGTGTAAGTGGTGCTGCTATTCAAGACAATAAGTTTGTTATCGTAAGGGGTTTGTCTGATCGTTACAATTCTGCAATGTTGAATTCTGCACTGCTACCAAGTAGTGAACCAGATAAAAAAGCTTTTTCATTCGACATGTTCCCTGCAGCATTGATCGATAACATTATAATTAACAAAACTGCAACTCCAGAATTTACAGGTGAGTTTTCTGGTGGCTTGGTTCAAGTGAATACCAAAGACATTCCAACCAAAGATGTTATCACCGTTGGTTTCGGCATTGGATATAATAACCAATCTACTTTCCAAAATTTTCAAAGCAACAGAAGAAACCAATACGATTGGTTGGGATTTGATGATGGAACCAGAAACATTCCTGATAGTTTTCCAGCAACTGCACAGCTTTACCGTGGACTCGGAAAGGACGCTGCTGGATTGAACAAACAGATAGAATTAACCCAAGAATTCAGAGGCGATGTTTATGTTCCCTATACGGTTAAAGCTGCGCCTATAAAGACTTTCAATTTCACATACGCCCAAAACCATAAGCTAAAAAATGGTGGAAACTTGGGAACCTTGGTTGCGATCAACTACAGAAATTCCATGTTGATATATGATGTTGAAAAAGCTTTTTACGAAGCAGACGGAACCACTGTCTTTAATTACAAAGACAAGCAAAATCGTTATCAAACCAATTTGGGTGGTATAATCAACATTGCATGGGTGAAAGGCAAAAATAAAATTGCTTTCAAAAATTTATTCAATCAGTTGTATGAAGACAACTACTACACAAGGGAAGGTTACAATACCAACAGACGTAACGATATTCAATTCTTTTCCTCTTACCTAAACCAGCGTAGCTTATTTAGTACCCAATTGGAAGGAGAGCACCAGCTTACTGCAAAAGGAATCAAGTTTAAATGGAATGGAAATGCAGGATTGAATTGGAAAAAACAGCCAGATTTAAGAAGTGCGCTGTATGCACGTACCATTGATACGGACTTGCCTTTTGAAATAGATCCGGATGATACCAGGAGATTTCATTCTGACCTAAAAGATTACAGTGCAGGTGCTGGAGGACAATTTATCGTACCAATGAATTGGGGTGGTAAAGACAAGCAGACTTTGAAGTTGGGTGGTTCTACATTGGCCCGTATGCGTGATTTCAGAAGTAGAATATTCAGGTACAACATCACCAACTTTAATTCTTTTATAGCATCAAATGCATTAAAGCCTGTTGATAAAGCATTTTTTTATGATAACATGGGATCTTCTGGATATGTTTTAGAAGAGTTCACCAACAACTCAGATAGGTATTTTGGGTTGTCTGTGTTGAATGCCGCCTATGGTATGATGGACAATAAATTTGGAGACCTCAGGGTGATTTGGGGTGTAAGGGCTGAGAATTTCCAACAGTTGTTAACAGCCAAAGAGCAGACAGGAAGTAGAAGTACAAAGTTGACTGAAAAATGGGATTTCCTTCCATCATTAAACTTAATGTTGAATGTAGGCGACAAACAAAACATAAGAGCATCTGCAAGCAGGACTGTTGCAAGACCTGAGTTCAGAGAACTTGCTGAATTTGCCTTCTTTGATTATGAAATGAATTATGGTGTGAAAGGGGATTCAGGTTTGAGAAGATCTTCGATTTTAAACTATGATTTACGCTATGAAATTTATCCAAAGGCAGGAGAGGCAATTACCATTGGGGCTTTTTACAAAGAGTTTACTGATCCAATTGAGTTTAGGTTAGATCCAAGTAGTAATGCAGATACACGTCGATATTTTTATCAGAATGCATTGAGTGCAAAGACCATCGGTGTTGAAATTGAGTTGCGCAAGGGACTTGAATTTCTATCGCCTGCGCTGAAACCGCTAAGTCTTTTTGGTAACTACACTTATATAAGATCTGAAGTAGTTTTCAATGACCTTGGTGCAAGCAATAAGGTGATAAAAG
>CAMDFC010000086.1 GCA_945897185.1 Chitinophaga pinensis
GCATTGTTGCGCAAATCATCAAACACAATTTTATCGTAAGTGTCTCGGTTGGTATGCCAGGTGTAGTTGAAAT
Organism: Chitinophaga pinensis; assembly: GCA_945897185.1. GTDB lineage: Bacteria > Bacteroidota > Bacteroidia > Chitinophagales > Chitinophagaceae > Pollutibacter. The sequence goes on from CAMDFC010000086.1 coordinate 74, forward strand.
AAGACCAGTTCAATGCGCCCAAAGAAAACGCAGGTGAACCAACTGCTACAAACGAAGCGTGATCAGAACCCCCACCACCGGGCGCTCCAGGGAAACTGGTTTTGATGGAATCTTTGTATTCTCCAGGAATTGCACTAAGCCATCTGCTGAGATAGTCTTTCGATTTTGCATAACCAGAACCACCCAAGTTGATGATTCTTCCAGTTCCATTGTCCTGGTTGAACAACGCTTGTAAATTGCTTACAACTTCTGGATGGTCTTCTACAAATGCACGTGATCCATTCAAACCTTGCTCCTCACTTCCCCAATGTCCAACTAAAATGGTACGCTTAGGATTCGGGTATATTTTTTTCAAAATGCGCATCGCTTCCATCATCACCATTGTACCGGTTCCATTGTCTGTCGCACCCGTTCCACCATCCCATGAATCAAAGTGTGCAGATAGCATCACATATTCATTGCTTTTTTCGGTGCCTTTGATCTCAGCCAGTGTATTGAATGTAGGTACCTCACCCAACTCTTTTGATTTTGCTAAAACACTAATCACTGGTGCAGCTCCTGATTCAGTTAAGCGATAAAGCAAGCCATAATCTTCCAACATCACATCAATAGTTGGAATCTTTTTGGTATAGGCGTCAAAGATTTTATTTACACCAAAACCCTGACTCCAATTGCTTCCTATGATACCAGCTGCGCCTGCTTTTTCCAATGCTGTTGCAAGTGTACGGTTGTTGTATCCTGTTTTGCTGATGCGTTTGCGCCATGCTTCGGTTTGCTCTTTTCTTTCTTGTATCATTTTATCCATCGATGCTTTGGTAGCAAACTCTTTCCAATTGTAATCTGGTCTGCCTGTGGGTTGTGGCATAGCAATCAACACAAATTTCCCTTTCACATTGGGCAACCATTGTTGAAACGCAATTGAATCGGCAACATCCGGAAGGATAATGGTTTCACCCTTTACTGCTTTTTTGGTAGATGGTGAAAATGCAAGTTGCGTTGCTTCTAAAGATTTTGTCCAGGGACTAACCATATCCACATGCGTAATGCCACGGTCCCATCCCCTCCATGTTCCATAGTTTTCTCTTTTTGCTGTGATGCCATATTGCTGGTATTGTGCAATTGCCCAATCACTGGCTTGCATCATTTTTGTAGAACCCACTAGACGTGGACCCACGCCATCCATCAATTCATGACTCATTCTTTTGAGTTGAGAATTTTCATTGGCTTCTTTTATAATGGCAGCAACAATTGGATCCTGTTGTGCAACAGCTGGTATAATTAATGATTGGACTGCAAGTAAAATTGTAAAAAGGGCAAATGATAAACGCATGGGAAGTGATTTGAATCTAAAATACTGAAAAACAACAACTATGCCCAAACCACACAACCTTTTGGCATGAAATTTGTTTAATATGTCGATCAAACAGGTCTAAAATTATGAACAAGAATATTGCGGCGTTATTGGTAGTAGTTTTCTCTTTTTTCGTCTCTTTTGAAAGTATGTCCCAAGCCACCAGTGCCATTGGTGGTGTGGTAGTCAATAAAAACACCCAGGTCGGTTTGCCTGGCATCTCCATCCAGTTAACCCCTGGTGGTAAAAGCACGGTGAGTGACAGTTCCGGAAATTTCCGAATTTCGGAAATTGTTCCCGGCTCCTATGCCATCAGTTTCAGTGGTATTGTGTTTCAGCCCAAGACCATCAGCAATTTGGTGGTGACCAGTGGTAACGAGAATACATTGCAGGTAGAGTTAGATCCGCAAGTCGGGCAACTCAATACCATCGTAGTCAGCGGTAGAAAAAATTCAGCACGTGTTGCAACCATAGAAAGTCCATTAAGTATTCAACGTCTTACTACAGAAGACATCAAGGCAAACCCTGGTGGAAACTTCGACATCAGCAAAGTGATACAATCGCTTCCGGGTGTTGGCGGTGGTATAGGTGGTGGAAGTTTTAGAAACGATATTATCATCAGAGGGGGATCTCCAAGTGAGAATGTATTTTATTTGGATGGCATAGAAGTGCCTATCATCAACCATTTCAGCACACAAGGAAGTGGAGGCGGACCACAAGGTATTTTGAATGTGAGTTTTATTGAGGACGTGCGTTTGAGTACATCCGCTTTTGATGCGCGGTATGACAATGCGTTGAGTTCAGTATTTCAGTTCAAGCAAAAAGCAGGTAATGCCAATCGCTTACAAGGAAATTTGCGTTTGAGTGCATCGGAAGTAGCGGCCACATTTGATGGACCATTGAGTAAGAATACGACTTTCCTTGCATCAGCAAGAAGAAGTTATTTGCAGTTGTTGTTTCAGGCAATTGATTTGCCTATTCGTCCTAACTATTGGGATTTCCAATTCAAGACAACCACCAAGCTCGATAAGAAAACAACTTTAAGTTTTCTAGGAATTGGAGCGATAGATGAATTTAGTTTTGCAGCGCCTAAAGAAGCAACTCCTGAAAAATTGTATGTAATCAATAGTAGTCCCAGTGTGAACCAAAACAGTTATACGTTTGGGGCTAGTTTGAAGCGATTGACTGATAAGGGTTTCATCAACCTATCGCTCAGTAGAAATTTATTAAACAACAGGGCAGATAAATATTTAGACAATAAAAATCCAGTCGAGGCTGATCGTACATTTCGTATCAACAGTACAGAAGCAGAAAATAAATTCCGTTTGGATGTAAACAATACTTATGGAGATTGGAAGTTAAGTTACGGGGCAACTGCACAGTTGGTTGAATTCAACAACGATTTCTTTCAAGTTTTTAGAAATGCAGTAAAAGATGCACAAGGAAATATTGTACAACCTGCAGTAACGCTCAACAGCAATACGAATTTAAATTTTCTTCGATACGGTGCATTTGTACAAGCAGGAAGAAGGTTATTGAACAACCGTTTGGGGTTGAGTATAGGTTTACGAACAGATGCCAACAACAGTGAAAAAGAGAATGGCAACTTACTCAAGCAGATGAGTCCGCGTGTTAGTTTGAGTTATGCACTGAGCGATAAATTAAACATGAGTGCGAGTTATGGCCAGTATTTCAGATTGCCTTCTTTTACCCAAATGGCATTTGCTGGTAATCCTGATGATTACATCAAGAGTACACATTGGGTTACTGGATTTGAGTATTTGCCATCTTCAACAACAAGACTTACGATTGAAGGATTTTACAAGCGATACAACAACTATCCTGTAAGTGTGCTGGATGGAATCAGTTTGGGAAACAAGGGTATAGAGTTTGGTGCAATTGGCAATGAGCCTGTTGTGCAAAATGGGAAAGGCAGGGTATGGGGATTGGAAATCTTTGCACAGCAAAAGTTGACCAACAGAATATTTGGTGTGTTCAGTTATACGTTTTACAGAAGTGAATTCAGTGGCTTGGATGGGTTGTTTGTGCCAGCAAATTGGGACAACCGCCATTTGGTTAGTGCAACCTTGGGTTACAAGTTCAAGCGCAACTGGGAATTGGGTGTGAAGTTCAGGTACCAAGGAGCTGCACCATACACGCCATACAATTTGGAGCAGAGTCGTTTGAATTATCTAACACTGGGAACTGGTGTTTTCAATTTTGATCAGGTGAATACATTGCGTTTACCGGCTTTTCATTCTGGAGATTTGCGTATCGACAAGAAATGGAACTACAGAAAGTTGACCTTGGATTTATTCTTAGACGTTACCAATTTTTATGCATCAAAGAGTGCAGGAATACCGAACTACACTTTTAAAAGGACAGCAGATAATTCATCGTTTGAATCCACTGATGGTCAGCCTATCAAATTAGACGGAACGAATGCTACACCTGTCTTACTAAAGAACATTGATGGAACACTACTACCAACGATTGGATTTATTGTGGAGTTTTAATTACCTGATTTGGAATCCACATGAAAAGGGCATTTGCTTTTTGAAGGTGCAGCTTCCCATGCATTGTGGTTATAGAAAAAATTGGGACTGATCACATCGTTGTTGTATTCTTGGTGAAACACTTTTAGTGTGGATCCTGAAATTGGCGGGACTATCCAAGCCCAATCTGCATTTACTTTTCTATTTTCTGCTTCTTCGTTGCGGATGAATTTCATAAACTGTTCTGAAGCTGCATGGTGATCAGCCAAAGTAACGCCTGCTTTCTGAAAAGAGAAATGAACGGCTTCGTTTAATACCACCAATGCTTTGTCTTTCCAAAATGGATTTGACTTGTCCATTTGCAATCCCATTTGTTTTGCAATCAATGGAAGCTTGTTGTATCTTTTTTCATCGCCCAAATTTCGTGATCCAATTTCAGTAACCATGTACCATCCATTGAATGGTGCAGCTGGATATTGTATGCCTCCCATTTCAAGTACCATGTCTGAAATCAATGGAACTGCATGCCATTTAAGTTGAAGATCTGAGAACCATTTGTATTCGGGATGTTCTAAATCCACTTCCAAAATTAATTCTTGTTTCAATGTTCTCCATGTTGGCGATTCGCCTTGTCCTTCAACAACAAGCGGGAGTAAATCGAAATCACCACCATTGCCCTTCCATCCCCATTGCTTACAAAGATTTGTAAATGCAAGTTGATCAGGATCTCCAGTTATTGTTCCATCTTCTTTTTGGTGTGCGGCATACCTAATCAGGTTTTTATTCCATATACGAAATGGAGTTTTCCCATTGGGATGCATCGGCGGAAAAACGGTGATCAACGGAAGAATCTTACCGTTGTTTGTCGCCATTTGTAAATGTTCTTCCAGTGCATCAAAAACTTTGTTTGTATTGGCAACATTTCGTTTGTCGTTCAATACCAAAGATTTCCAATATAGCCTGCCAATGCAGCGGTTGCTGTTTCTCCAGGCCAACCTTGCACCATGTTCCAGCTCAACTGTTAAGTGGGTATAGGTTCCAGTCGTTTCAATTTCCTGTTGCACATCTACCAACCTTTGTTCCAATGCAGGCAGTCCAAGTTCTTGGTACACTTGTTCCAGAAAAGAGGAAGCCTTTAGGCAGAGTAAATCTTTTGATTTCATACGGGCACAAAATTACCAAACTCTTTATTCAATATCCTTCAGGAATCTTTGTTTCTTCTCCTTTCACACATAACTGTTCAATGATTCTTTTGTGTTGAGGGAATTTGTTAATCAATAAATCTTTAGTTCCTGCTTCAAAGCAAGTTGAAGTAAATCCAGGCGAAAGTGTGCATCCAAAAACGGAAAACTGTCCCCCTTCTTTTATGCATCCAGCCTGCCAAACACCGGCAGGGACAGTAAACTGAATCAATTCATTTTTTTCGAAATTGGAACCCATGGTAATTTCTTCCATCGTCCCGTTTTCATGCAGTAGATAAAGTGTAAGTGGGTCGCCAAAATAGAAATGCCAAGTTTCATCCTGCGTTAATTTATGAAAACTGGAAAAACTCAAAGGTGAATGACAGTACATGCCAATCATTGCCGTACCCAGTGGCGCACCTTCTTCATTCAAGATAGACGAACGATAGGTTTGTTTAAAGAACATACCTTCTACAGGGAGTATTTCAAATTTGAAATGATCAATGATAGATTTGATATTGTTGTCCATTTAAATAACATTAAGTTTTTGTACAGGTGCAAGCTAAACAATGAAATTTAAATGCATAAATGTACCTTTGCTATATAAACATAACTAACATGTCAGAACAGAATTTCAGCAACCACGCCAGAATGCATCCATTGTATCATTATATCACTGCGCCTTTGGTTTTATTGGGCTTGATTGGAAGTTTAGTTAATCTTGCAAAAAGTGATGCGAGCAGTCATTACAGTGCTGCATTGTTGGTGATTGTGTTTCTAATTTTGTTGTTTCTAGGAGCCATGTCGAGAACATATTCTTTAAAGGCCCAAGACAGAGCAATCAGGGCTGAAGAAGGTTTGCGTCATTTCATGCTTACTGGTAAGCCGTTGGATTCAAAATTAAGAACAGGACAAATCGTTGCATTGCGATTTGCTTCAGATGCAGAATTTCCTTCTTTAGCTACTAAGGCTGCAGAAGAAAATTTAAATGGCAAGCAAATCAAGGAAGCTGTTCAGAACTGGAGAGCAGATTACTATAGGGTTTAATTCGAATTATTTTCCCCACATCAATGAAACATAATAAATGGCTCCAATTGCAGGAGAACCATAGGATTGCATTATTTTGGTATTGAGTATATTACTTCCTCCAATTTTAATCATTAAGTTCTGCTTGGGAAGTTTCTTGTTGATCAACGCCATCTACCAATTGGAGAAAACGCGTATTCTGACTGCCGCTAAATCCTCTTGTATTGACTTGTTTATAATTGAGCCCGTTTGTAACAAGGTCCATTCCCTTTAATATACGTAAGCCTTCGTAAGCATCAATAGATGGTGTTTCCAAGACGTTTCTGTTGCTATAATGCTCAATGCTAATAGGTGATCTCAGAATTGATTCTTTGGTTCTCGATGCAGAGAACACGAGCGGTTTTAGTTCTGAGAAATGCGGTTCAAGGTGTAGATTTATGCCAGTAGAATTTTTTGCAACTGTTTTTTCAAGATCGTCGTATCCAATGCAAGAGAATATCAAACGGACAGAATCAGAACTGGATAAGGTTGTTAAGGTAAAGCTTCCGTTGTTTGCCGTTATTACCCCAGTGGTTTTACCTTTAATACGAACACTAACACCTCCTAACGCTTCTTTGGTATTGCTGTTATAGGTTGTTCCAGAAATTTTAATTGACTCTTGTGCGTTTAGGCTAAAAACAAACCCAAGTAACGACATCAATGCAAAGGCAAATATTTTCATGTTTGTTGCTGTAATGGTTATACTAAATTCCCATATCAAAGAGGCTTTGGCGATAAGTATAAATCTTTTTTGGCTTCATATTATCTTTCTACTAAAGCTTTACATTTGCTTTCTTAAACTGACATATGAAATACTTTTTAAGTTTTGTATTTGTTTTTTCTGTCATTTTTTCTAGTGCACAATCATTTGGTAAGATAGATATTTCTATTGACAGTTTAATTGCTGTTGGTAAAGTTGCAGGTGGAGTTGCAGTGATTTGGCATGATGGAAAGATTGTTCATGAAAAAGCATATGGTTGGAAGGATGCAGCCCATGAAGTAAAAATGCCATTAGATGGTATTTTTAGAATTGCGTCACAAACCAAGTTAATTGTTTCTGTAGCAGCTTTGCAGCTGATTGAAAAAAACAAATTTAATTTGGATACACCTATTGAAACTTGGTTGCCGGTATTTTCCAATCAAAAAGTAGCAGAGAAATCCGGACAAAATATTGTGTTGGTCGAGCGAAAAAAATCGATTACGCTTAGACATTTACTGAGTCACACTTCGGGCATTTCATCTTCAGACGAATGGCCGCAGTTTGGTTCTCTGTTTAAAGAGTATGGTTTAGAGAAGCCTTTGAATTATACCTATAAAAGCTTAGAAGATGAAGTAAATCAAATTGCAAAAATGCCATTGGTACATCAACCAGGTGACAGATTTAGTTATGGGAATAGTACAGATGTATTGGGGAGGTGGATTGAAATTGTTAGTGGGATGTCGTTAGGAGAATAT
>CAMDFC010000087.1 GCA_945897185.1 Chitinophaga pinensis
GTCTGAATTTCCATATAATAAAAAATTCAACCCTTTTTCTTCAATTTTTATAAGAGCAAGGTCGCTGCTAGGGTCAGTTCCAATGAGTTTAGCAGTATATTGCTTTTTGTTGTTGAGCGTCACTTTTATTTCATTGGCTTGTTCAATTACGTGGTTATTGGTTACAATAAAACCATCCTCGCTGATGATGACACCTGATCCGCTTGCACGTTGAGGCATGCTTCTCATTTGCGGACCCCCAAAGAATTCTTCAAAGAATTCTTCTCCAAAGAAATCACTAAACGGACTTTTCTTCGTTTTTGGAAGGTTGTTGTTAGCCTGACTAGCTCCTATAGTAGTGGTGATGTGCACAACAGCAGGAACTCCGGCTTGGGAAGCGGGTTGAAAATCTACGGGTTGCCCAGGTACATTGCTGTTGCTGTCATAAAATCCGGCATAACTTCCGGGTACTTTGCCATTGTACTGCTGGATTGCATTTGGTCTCTGGATGAATGAATCATAACCAAACAGTGCTGCAGCGGTGGTGGCAGAGCTAATCAAAACTACTGTAAGTGTTTGCTTGATGTTCATGGTAATGTGTTTTAATACTTGTTTTACTAATCTTCTTTATCAAATTTGATGCCCAGGTGAATGCAATTAAGTAAACATGACTGAATTTCAGTTCACCAACCAACCTATTTAACAAATTCTTAGGCGGATGGTTTTGTAATCAGGGTATTGGCTGAAATTTTGACACTTTTATGTCAGTGATTTCAGAAATTCCAATAGGTCCACCCCATCTGGAAAGTCGGTCAAGCTTGGCTGCTGTGCTCTGCCAAAAGGGACATAACCTCTCCCAACGAGGCATTGAATTTTGTCTTTGTCTAGGTGATTGGATACCGAATTTTTATCTTTATAAAACTGGTAATGTAATTGTGAAATGGGAGAGAAGGGGCTTGGGTTTTCTAATAAAACGATAGAATCATTGCTCATGTAGAACCTGTTGTTCATAATGGAAATGGTGAGCTGATAGTCGAAATTATTACGGTATTTGTCATGGTTCTTGTATTCGTCATATTTCCTCAATGCATTGAGTAAAGGAAGAAAATCATACCCTTCTGGTACCCAGATTTGCGTAACGTTTCTACACCCCAGTCCAAAATACATTTGTATATCATCTGCCAAATTTTCGAGTTCTTCTGCAGTCTCATTTCCATCCAGAATACCAATGGATGTCCTGTTTTTTCTGATAATGTGTGGGTATTTGCTAAAGTAGAATTCAAAATACCGGGCACTATTATCGCTTCCAGTTGCGATATAGGCATCACAATCTTTGAGCATATCTTGAATCTTAATCCATTCCGCTACCGCTGGGTCCACTGTAACCATCACTTCAAGTAGATGGCTCAAAAGGATACTGTCTTTTGAAGATGTTTTTATTCTGGATTTATGCCCCGCCAGGAAGGTGCAGACCAAGTCTTGAACCCCTACATAAGGGATATTGCCAGCCATAACCAAGCCCACTGTTTTAGAACAAGAGGGATGCGGTAAGATATTATATTGCTCTGCAATCGATTCTAATGTTGCTTTGTTAAGCATGCTTTCCGCAATCGCTTTGCCAGCAATTTTAATATATTCTTGAGTAAACCATTTATTTTCCCTAGATGCCCTCAAAATAGCCTCATCGTAAGCGGGAACATCCGTTTTTAGGTAGTCTCCCAATCTAAATAGTACTGAGATTCGTGTGCTTAAATTCATTTTTAAATTTTCAGATCATTGATTTATCTTTATCATAGATTTTCAGAACAAAAATAAACCCTAATTCAACCTTAAAAAATATTTATATTATGGCAATAAAAATTACTGATGAATGTATCAATTGCGGAGCTTGCGAACCAGAATGTCCAAATAATGCCATTTATGAAGGCGGAGTTGAATGGGCAGTCACGGATGGCACTTCTGTAAAAGGGGTATTCACACTTATGGATGGAGCGGTTGTTGATGTGGCAGCAAAGAATTCCCCAGTAAGCAATGATACCTATTACATAACGCCTAACAAATGCACTGAATGTCAGGGTTTTCATGAAGAACCACAGTGTGCAGCTGTTTGTCCAGTTGATTGCTGCGTACCTGACGACCTATATAAGGAAACCATTGAAGAATTACTACAAAAGAAAGAAAGGCTGCATTTATAAACGATCCATATATAGTTGTTAAAAAGGTGAGGACACCCCAACGGGCCTCACCTTTTTTGTATATTTTTAATTCCAATACGCATTAAAAAATTTTCCATGAATAAGCCTGTTATCGCATTTGTTACCGGTGGGTATTCTTCAGAGGCCATTATTTCATACAAAAGTGCAATCACTATTGAGAAAAATATCGATACTTCGAAATATGAAGTATACAAGATTGATATTACTCCAGAAGAATGGTTTTACCTTTCACCTGGTGGTGAAAAGATAGCAGTAAACCGAGATAATTTCACATTGATCATCAATGGGTTGGTTATCAAATTTGATGCTATATTTATTGGTATTCATGGTACGCCAGGAGAAGACGGAAAACTACAAGGATATTTTGATCTTTTGAATATTCCCTATACCTCATGTGATGCAACAACATCCGCAATCACTTTTAATAAACGATATACTGTTGCTGTTGCCGGTGCTTCAGGATTTCATGTTGCAAAATCATTTCATTTATTCAAATCAACTTATGTGCCTGTCTCACTCAATGAAATGAGCATAAATTTCCCTGTATTTGTTAAGCCCAACAATGGGGGCTCTAGTATTGGGATGAGTAAAGTAAATATTATTGAAGAACTTGCTGCGGCAATTGATAAGGCATTCAAAGAAGATGATCAAGTACTGATTGAAGAATATATTGCAGGTAGAGAATTTACAATTGGTGTTTTTAGATCAAAAGGGAGCATTATTACCTTACCTTTTACTGAGATTATAACGGAAAATGAATTTTTTGATTTCGAAGCAAAATACCAAGGAAAGTCCAAAGAAATAACACCTGCAGAATGTAGTCAGGATACAGCAGATAAAGTGCGAAGCGCAGCTTCTGGAATCTATGCTGTGTTTAATTGTAGGGGTGTTGTTCGAATGGATTTTATTTTTAATGAACTTGATCAATTGCCGTATCTATTGGAGATCAATACTGTACCCGGACAAAGTGCGGCGAGTATTGTTCCTCAGCAAGTTGCAGCTATGGGGGTTAGCTTAACGGATTTCTATAGCATGCTGATTGATGAAGCAATTTACACGGCAAAAAAATAATGAGATGAATTTTGATTTCATTACTAAACGTCCACTTTGGCAAAATATACTCATCGGATTTGGGATGACCGTATTCATTTTATCTGTTTTTCTCCTTACGTTGAACATGATTACCAATCATGGTGAATACCTAACTGTTCCTGAAGTAAAAGGGAAAAACTATGTTGAAGTTCTTGATGATTTAGAAAGTAAGGGATTTGATGTTGTTATTCAAGATTCAATTTATGTAGATAGCCTTGCGCCCAATTCAATCATCAAACAATTTCCAGAACCGGAAGCAACTGTTAAAGTAAATCGCGTTATCTATCTTACTATAAATTGTATTGTTCCTCCTACAATTTCCATGCCTAATTTGATTGGTATGAGTTTTAGAAATGCATTGTTAGAATTAAGGTCATTGGGACTGAAAATGGGGGACACCACATTCATTCCTGATCTCGCTAAAAATGCAGTGAAAGACCAGCTCACTGCAGGTGTTTCAATAAAACCGGGGTCTCCAATACAAATGGGTTCTTCGATTGATCTTCTGATTGGCTCAGGATTGGGCGGTTCTGCAGTTCCTGTACCCGATTTGTTTGGGTTAACCTATCCTGAGGCCAGGTTGGTACTAGAACTTAATGGAATAACATCAGGAGTGATTTTATTAGATGATGGTCTTGTAGACACCACGCTAGGATTTATCTACTGGCAAAATCCCAATCCATTTGATGAACAACAAAACATAAACATGATTCGTCCTGGTCAATTGATGGACATAAAAGTAAGTGCAATTAAACCCGAAAGTAAATCAGATACAGTTCGACTAGGAAATTGAGAATCTCTAGAATTGATTAAATTTGAACAATGAAAACAATACAGGTTTCAGAATTAAATGACAAGTTAAAGTCTGGTGGGCAACTTCATTTGATTGATGTTCGCGAAACTTTCGAGCATGATGAGTTTAATATTGGTGGAATTCTTCTTCCACTGGGAGAAATTCGAATGGGTGAAACAGCTGCTATTGATCACTTGAAAGACGAAGAAATATTTTTGTATTGTAGAAGTGGTAATCGAAGTGGGCAGGCTGCATTGATTTTGGAAACACTTGGTTTTACCAACCTTACAAATGTGGCAGGGGGAATGTTGTCATGGAAAGATAATTTTGGTATTTAATTTCTGATTCCAATTTATAGGTTTCGAAGGTCTTCTATCGATCTCACTAACATGGATTCAATTAACCCTTTACTAAATTTTTCTATAGATCCTGGGTTGATTGTTTTTGTTTGGACAGAGCATATTGATTTTTCTTTTGATGCATCAAAGAGATTTCCCATCATTGTTGGACCATGAGTTAGTTATTTTATTGGATGGAGAGCAACTTTCAAATAAAATAAATATAATAAGAACTACACCCAGCATCTTTTGCATATCCAATAATTTAGTAAGTAACATACAATAAGAACAAGTTTCATCTGATGTTCAACATTACTTTATTAGGGGAATAAATTATTTGTCAATTTTAGGACTTTAGAAATTTATATTTAAACCCAACATGAAATTTCTTTCAGCCATGGGGTAATAATAGTTGTTTCTGGAGATTTCACCGTTGAGCAGGTAAGAAAAAGTATAGCCATTTGGGGCATAAAGTGAATTCCAGATATTGTTCATTTGAAAAAGCAGTTCAATTGATTCTAATTTTTTCACTTTAAACAATTGATTAATTAATAGGTCTTGAGCGAAGAAAGGATCTAGACTTCTGTCTTTTCTAGAAGTATTATCCAGGTATTGTCTACTCACGTATTTACTATTTAACCTTAATTCAGTTTCTGGAAATGGTTTATAACTTATGCTTGCATTTTCAACGATTGATGGTGAGAATGCGATGTTTGAGGCACTGTAAAAATTTGTTTTTTGTCCACCTGCATCATAATCATCGTAATACTCCGTATAGTTTTTTACTTTATTGCTACTTAAAGAAATATTGTTATTCAATTGAAGTTGTGCATTTATAATATAGCTGGCTTCAATTTCAATTCCAGCTCTATAACTTGTTGGTATATTCGTTCTGGTATAGGCTCCTACATCATTAATTTTTCCTGTTAATACCAATTGGTTTTTGTAATGCATATAATACAGGGTAGTGGCAAGCCTAAGTTTTTTTGTATTTCTTTCAAAACCAAATTCAATGTCATTTAAGGTTTCGTGTTTGGGTATTTCTGTTGTGCCAGCTTCAAAATCATCTCTGTTGGGTTCTTTATTTGCTAGAGCATAGGATAGGAAGAGGCTGTTGTTGTTTCTGCTATAACGTATTCCCGCTTTTGGATTAAGGAACACCCAATTTCTGTTTATTTGTAAACTCGGATTGTTTCTAAATCCTTCTATATTGTAATTTACATTCCTGGCTTGTAGATCCCCAAACACATGGAAATCTCCATATTTGTGTAACCACTTGGCAAATAAATGTTGTTCCTGTTTTTTTGCATCCAAATCATACCATTTATAGTCTTTTTCAATTCCTTTGTTTGCCCATATGATTTTTCCAAAATGATTTCCATTATACATGCTGTTTCCTCCACCCAAGATGAGTTCATTGTTTTTGGTTTTACGCTGAAAACTAAAATTGGTTCCCGCATACAAATTGTCTAGCCATAATTGCCTTACCAAATCTGTTTCTTTAATCTCATTCCCACTTAATTCATAATTGGGTAGACCATAACTTTGAAAAGTTTGTCCAGCTTTGTATTGCTCGTAGTATCCATTTCCCGTTGTAGCAAAAGCTGCACCGTTAAAGCTCCATTGTTGATTTATTTTTTTATTGTAAAAAAGCTGGTAATGGGTTTGGGTGTAATTGTCTGTTTCATTGTCGTACGGTAAACCTTGTCTCTCTGTTCCAGCACTATTAAAAGTTCTATCATTTTTAAATTGTTCTTCTGTGATGCCGTACCACGATTGATAGGTTTTTTCTTTTCCTGAAAACACATTGATCCTTAATGAAGAATTCTCTTTTATGCTCGCTGCAGAAAGGTAAAATGATTGTAATTGACTACTTGCTCTGTCTACATAGCCATCGCTGGAGATTTTTGAAAGACGAGCATCTATGGTATATCGGCCATTCAATAGTCCTGTTCCAACTTTGAATGTATTTTTCATTGTATTGAAAGATCCGATGCTGTTGCTTAAGGTTGCATATGCTTTTTCTTGTACTTCGTTGGTCATTAAGTTAACAGTAGCACCAAAAGCACCAGTACCATTAGAACTGGTGCCAACACCTCTTTGAACCTGTATGCTGTTGGTAGATGACAAGAAGTCTGGGAGATTTACCAGAAATACGCCTTGCGATTCTGCGTCATTATAGCTTATGCCATTTAATGTAAAATTGATTCTACTTGCATCAGTTCCTCTAATTCTGATACCAGTATAGCCAACTCCGTTACCCGCATCGGAATTGACTACCGCACCCGGAATTTGGTTAAGTAAAAATGGAATGTCTTGTCCCAGGTTATTTTTTTCAATCGCTCTTTTTAAAATCAGATTTTGTGCAAAGGGGTAATTTTTTTCTGCCCTCACTGCCCATATCTCAATAGGTTGCATGAGCTTGGTCTTGATCGAATCTTTTTCTAAGACCGGGGGAGAGGTTTCTTTTTTTACTTTTTGGTTGTTTTGAGTAAAAGAGGCTGTGCAAAGCACAAGCAATACAACTGTTAATAAGTACTTTTTCATTCCGTTTTTGTTTTTTTGTTGTCTGATTTTATCAGACAGGGTTACAAAAACAGGAAAGGATGGAATAGCAGATTCGTCCTTCCCTGCGCAGGCATTATCCTGATCAGGTTCTACGGGTTTGATCTCAGCCTTGATTTTCACCAAAGCACCCCGGAACAACACAAAAGTAGTAAAAAATTGATAGAAAAGTCAATGTCATATATTGTAACTTTTAAAAGACATAATCGTATTAGCTATATTAAACACTTTAAAAAAATGAAG
>CAMDFC010000088.1 GCA_945897185.1 Chitinophaga pinensis
GTGCTATTGATTTAGGCAAAGGGAAAATGATTATTCATGAATATCAGTCTGAGTTTTTAATAAATAAATATTTTAGTGATGAAGCAAAATAAATTGTTACTAGAATCCGAAGAAGTTGATTGTTCAGGAGTTATACCAATGAAGACTTCAGATAGAAATTTTTTTAAAAATTACTTCAAAAAATTAAAAGAAGAGAAAAACAAAGACACTAAAGTCGGCCTTAAGCAAACACTTAAAAAAGTTAAACTCAGTAGTTAGTTTTCACTCAATCCACCTTATAACTCACAAACGCAAACTGTTTACTGTCTTTGCTCCAGGAAGGCACATTGATTGTTCCTTGTCCACCATAAAACACAGGAGTTAAGTCACTAATTTTTTTAGACTTCAAATCCATCAAACGCAGCTTCACATTTTTACCAAACAAGTGCTGTTGTTTTTCATCGGATGTATAGGCGATGTAAGCAATGTATTTATTATCGGGCGATGGATGCGCAAACCAGTTGGAGTTGTCGTCAAAGGTCAATTGCTCTGGATCAGAACCATCTGCTTTCATGCGCCAGATCTGCATATGACCCGTGCGATAGGAATTGAAATAAATGTATTTGCCATCAGGGGAATAATCAGGACCATCATCCAATCCTTCTGTTGCTGTTAATCTAGTTTCTTTACCACCATTTACACTGATGGAATAAACATCATAATTACCATTTCGCTCTGCACAATAGGCAAGCGTCTTGCCATCTGCACTCCATCCATGCCAGAACGACATTACTTCATCGGTTACCCTTCTTGGTGTACCTCCTTCTATAGGCAAAACATAAATAATGGATTTGTAAGACTTGGGGGATGGGTCGTTTTGGTCTGCATTACTAATCGCCAACCATTTGCCATCCGGTGAAAATCCATGGTCGTTGTTGTTGGATTCTGCAAACCCTGTATTCAGCTGTTTGATTGTTTTCGTTGCTAAATCAAACGTATACAATTTGCCATAGCTGTTGTAAATCAAATAGCCACCCGGATGCCAGTTCGGCGCTTCAATATGGTAATTCACCGTCAACAGCGTATCCAATTTGCCGGTGTTGATGTTGATGGTCTGCAAATAACTCGTGGTATCTGAAACAGTTTTGGCGGTAACAGTCGACATGGAACTCTGAAGAAGTAAAAGTAGGCAAAGGCTCTTCAAACCGACTACAAACGAATGCTTCATGATGTTGTTTTTGGGTTAATTTGAAGTTAGGGTAATTTGATGAATTTTAAATGCCGCTAAAGGTAGTTTAAGAACAAATTGTAAATCAGGTTTAAGTTCTCTTTTTGTGAACTTAATTAAGTATTTTTGTTGCCCTAAGCCATATATAAATAGAAATTTATACATGGAAAAACTACTTTATAGAATCATAAAAAGCAAAACACAATATAAGTCCTATTGTGCTTTGTTGGAAGAATTGATTTTTTCTGGAATGAAAGACAGAGAAACAAAAGATAAAATTGCATTACTGGAACTTTTGATTCAAAAATGGGAAAAAGAAAATCTTCTTATTGCAGATATCGATCCCATTCAACTTCTCTTAAGCTTAATGGAAGAACATGAATTAAAAGCAAAAGACCTTGTGCAAATAATTGGTAAAAGCAAAGGTTACATATCAGACATACTTCATTACAAAAAAGGGCTATCAAAAGATGTCATAAGAAGTCTTGCTGGCTATTTTAAAATAACTCAAGAAGGATTTAACAGACCTTATAAATTAAGAAACGCCTCTGTTAGTAAGAGGAGAGTCCTTTCAAATTCGCTATAATCGCCATACACTCTTCAGGAGAGCGTGCACAACCCATCTTGCCTTTGGTGGATGAGAAATACAATTTACGATATGCTGAAGAAATTTTGAGCCGATTAACGTCATTTACTCTACCCAAAACAAAACCTAATCATATTATTTATTTTATTAATTAGAATTGATATTCACTTAATTTTTGTATCTTTTAAGTATAATATTTATCTACATGAACAATAGGTTGCTCTTATTAATCATTTCCATTTTAGCTTTTTCACTGAACATAAACGCCCAAAAAACAAATGCACAACGTTTGCTTCTTTTAGAAGACCAAATGGGAAAAGCAAAAACCGCAGTTGAAAAAAAGAATATATTAAAGGAAGCTTCTTCCATTCCGGGATTCACCAGTTTTATGTTTATCAGTAAATCTTTGAATGATGATGCTGTAAAGAAGGATGCTGCGCTATTGGTTGCTCGTTTGGCATTGACTGATAAAAATACAAAAGGACCTGAAGTGAGGGCTGTTTTAGCCAAGGCCATGCCACTTATAAAAGGAAATGCAGCACTCGTAAATAAAATGACAACCTATTTGAATAGCTCTCCAAATGACAATGGGTTTGTGAATTTATTCAACGGCAAAGATTTAAGCGGTTGGAAAGGATTGGTTGCCAATCCAATTGAAAGAAACAAAATGTCTGCCAGTGAACTAAAGGCTGCTGAACTTATTGCCAACGAACAAATGAAAGAAGACTGGGGTGCAAAAAATGGATTATTGGCTTATGAAGGTCATGGTGATAACATAGTAACAGAAAATAAATACGGCAATTTTGAATTTTTCGTAGATTGGAAAATAACTGAAAAAGGAGATGCCGGTATTTATTTAAGAGGTAGTCCGCAGGTTCAAATATGGGACTCCAGCAGAAGAGAAGTTGGTGCACAAGTTGGTTCTGGAGGATTATACAACAACTTAAAGGGCAAGAGTATGCCTTTGGCGTATGCCGACAATAAAATAGGAGAATGGAATAATTTTCACATCATCATGAAAGGCGAAAAAGTAACCGTTTATTTAAATGGTGTTTTGGTTACAGACAACCTGACCTTTGAAAACTATTGGGACCGCAACATGCCGATATTCGAGAAAGAACAAATCGAATTACAAGCACACCGTACAATGGCATTCTATAGAAATATTTATGTTAGAGAAATCCCGGCAGATGAAACAACAACTGTTGGTATTTCAGAAAAAATCGACAAAGAGGTTGTAGCAGCACCAGCCTTAACAATAGGAATGAATTACAAAGGGGGTAAAGTGGCTTACCTATTAACCGCTTCAGATCCGGGTTATGATCCAAATGTACAACACGGAATAATTGCTGCTGTTGCAGATCTACCTGGTGAAGCCGTATGGGGATGTTCAGAGAAGTTCATTGCTGGTCGATCTACCATGGGCTCAGGCAATCAAAATACCATAGATATTGCATCTGGATGCAGTACTGCTGAAACTGCCGCTAAAATGTGCAGCAATTTAGTTCAAGGTGGATACGATGATTGGTACTTACCCAGTAAAGACGAATTGAATAAGTTGTATTTACAAAAAAAGACAATTGGAGGTTTTAAGGAAGCCTGCTATTGGAGTTCTACAGAAACAGGAAAATACAACGCCCATTCCCAAATATTTGACAGTGGTTTTCAAACCGCTAATGACAAGAGTACTACTTTCAGTGTCCGTCCCATTCGGTCATTTTAGTAGTAACACGATGGTTGTCTTGCCTTACTGATTCAATAGATACAGCTATACCGTTTCTTTGTATTTGCTGTAAATCAATTGGCAAACCTTATCCATTGCGTTAAATATTTTAATATCGAAATTAGCAGCATTTGTTATGCTGGTTAAAGTAACAACCGCGTTAAACAATACTTCGTTATCACTACGCTTTACACGTTCGATAAAATTTATTTTATTACTTCCTTTTTGAGATGCTGAAACGATTGTCTCTTCCGTATTCGAATCTATTGCAAATAAAATACTCATTGGTATGGCTTTTAATTGATTTGTAAAATTTAGTGGAGATGGCAACGGCCGCCTGAATTGGTCGTTTTGTTTTTACACCGGGTTCCTTTCTTTGTGGTACCTGTACACTGACTAGAAACAATTGCCGACTTACTAGAAGTTTTACCATCACAGCAATTGATTCCAACCCTCCTGTTGTGTATTTTGCAAATGCAACTATTCGACTTACTACGATTGCATTTTTGACAAAGCAACTGAATATTTGAAACAACACTTGTGCCGCCACATGAATATGGAATGATGTGGTCATATTCTAGATTGAAAGAACTTCCACAGCATTTACAAATTCCACCGTCTCTTGTGTAAACAATTTTTTTCGTTGTTTGAGAAATACTCCTACTCTGAGAAAAACAAGAAAGACTAATTAATAAAACCGCCAAGAATAAATAAAATTTCTTCATTCTGCAATTTAGATTTTCTAATTGTTTTTACTTCTTCAGCCTCCGCGATCAAGCTGCTCCCTGCCAAACGGCCGCATGGCAGAAAATTACTTGCGCACCCTTCTACCTTCTCTGCTTCTTTCTAACGCAGTAGCTGGATCAGGTGGCATGAAAGGTAATACCTTCAAGTATTGAATAATCTTTCGCTCTTTAAATGATACCCAAATAGTTAAGGCTTATCAACAGCTAGATCAGTTTCAGCGACTGCAATAACTTTATTGTTGACTATAACTGGATAAGAATAGGATTTCATCCAAATGTCTCCACCACCCGCATCAAAATAAGGAGTTGTCCATTGAGGTAATTTTGTATCAATGAGTTTTCTCAACCACTCCTGGGTATTGATATGATAAGACGGAACGTTCAACTCTTTATTAACAAGAATACCCCCTTTTCTATACCAATAGGGACTTGTTGTAACAACACCATTTGTATCAAGAAGTGCTACTGTAGCTCCAAAGAAAGTAGTTGGCTGTGCATTAAGGTATACACGTATACGTTCATTTATATTGCTAACTGTGGGAGGATCTGCTTGCAGGGATAAAGCCAAATTTTTCACTGCTGCTTCAATGTCTGGCGTTAGATCTTTTTCTTGTTGTTTACAACTCGCAAGAAAGAGGAATAGTATAGAGAAAATTAATAGAAAACTAGACTTGTTCATTTGGATTAGTTTTTTACAAGTTACGGCTATAAAATATGATTTTACAAAAAAGTATGGACCAGAGAGGATGATGTTCTTTTCGTCTTAGAACACCTCAGTTATTATGATGTCATCTTCTTCCTCAAAATGTATTTCCACATACCTGCCATCTTCGGGCTGATTACTCAATGGTAGTCGTCCAAATAGTTAAGGCTTATCAACAGCTAAATCAGTTTCAGCCACTGCAATAACTTTGTTGTTGACTATAACTGGATAAGAATAGCTTTTCATCCAAATTTCTCCACCACCTGTATCAAAATAAGGTGCTGACCAAGAAGGTAATTTTGTATCGATGGGTTTTCTCAACCACTCCTGGTTATTGATATTATAAGACGGAACCGACAACTCTTTATTAAAAAGACCACCTCCCTTTCTATACCAATAGGGACTTGTTGTAACAACGCCATTTGCATCAAGAAGTGCCACTGTAGATCCAAAGAAAGCAGTTGGCTGTGCACTAATGTATACACGTATACGTTCATTTATATTGCTAGATGTGGGAGGATCTGCTTGTAGGGATAAAGCAAAATTTTTCACTGCTGCTTCAATGACTGGCGTTAGATCTTCTTCTTGTTTTTTACAACTCGCAAGAAAGAGGAATAGTATAGAGAAAATTAATAGAAAACTAGACTTGTTCATGTGGATTAGTTTTTTACAAGTTACGGCTATAAAAAATGATTTTACAAAAAAGTATGGACCAGAGAGGATGATGTTCTTTTCGTCTTAGAACACCTCAGTTATTTTGATGTCATCATGATAAAACTGTAGAAGAGATTGCCAATACTTTCAATACAAAAATTGAATATATACAGCAATTGAAAAAGTTGTTGTAAGAATTTCAGGATTTAATTGATGAATTAATTTTATGCAATTCATCCAACAATTGTTTTTCTGATGGAAGATAGAGCTGATATTTAGTGGCAACTATTGTTTGGTTGTTTTCAGGAAGTGTGATCTTCACTACTGCATCATTCTTATCAGCACAAAGCAATATTCCGATTGTTGGATTTTCGTGCTCTTTCTTCTCAAACCGATCATAATAGTTGACATACATCTGCAACTGACCGATATCTTGATGTGTAATCTTGCTGGTTTTGATTTCGATGATTACAAAACATTGTAACAACCTGTTATAGAGTACCAGGTCGATGAAAAAATCATCTCCGTCCAGGTGGATCCTTTTTTGTCGCGACATAAATGCAAAACCATTACCCAGTTCAAGAAGGAACTCTTGCAGGTGCGTAATGATTTTCGTTTCCAGATCTTTTTCATAATAGATCGATTCCTGCTTTAAACCCAAAAACTCCAAAACCATGGGATCTTTGATGATTTCCCGTGGATCGATAGGATGCTTTTCAGATTTGGCGACAGACAGGACATCTTCAGGTTGGTTACTCAAGAGTAGTCGTTCATATAATTGACTATTGATTTGTCGCTCCAATTGGCGTGAATTCCAATTATTTTTGACACATTCAGCTTCATAAAACATTCTTTGTGATTGATTTACAACACTTAATAAAAGTTTGTAATGAGTCCAACTAAATTGCGTCCGCAGTGCGGACGCAATTGGGAATAACACATAAAACTGCCTATAGCGCTCTAATTGCCTTTTAGTAAAAGCTTGCCCATATTCCAAAACCAATTCTTTTGAAAGAATTTCGATTAAATAGGTACTATATTTCGCCCGTTTATTTCCCTGCTGCTCCTCTTCTACAATCTTTCTACCCAGTTCCCAATACATGCGTACCCTAATATGGTCTACGGAACGAATAGCTTTTTCACGCGATTGCTCAATAAT
>CAMDFC010000089.1 GCA_945897185.1 Chitinophaga pinensis
ATCAGGGTCCTTCAGATAATAGAATACTCAGCGAGTCGGATATTGACTTTGATAGTGGCTATTTGGGAAAACCTGATTTGACATATGGATGGAGTAAGTTGACAGGTGAATATTTAGCAAAAATTTATTATAACATCTATAATTCTCCAATTATTTGCTACAGACCTTTTAGTGGTTATGGTGAAGACCAAGATTTAACCTATCCGTTTCCGTCGATTGTGAAGAGGTGCATTGAAACGCCTGAAGATAAGGCTATAACAGTCTGGGGTTCAGGTAGACAAAGCCGAGATTTTGTACATATAGAAGACTGTGTTGACTTGATATGTGATTATAGTCAACCTATTATAGACGGTTCTGCCATTAACATTTCTACCGGAATTGCGACCAACTTCAACCAGTTGGCTCAGAAAGTCCTTGATATTCTTAATAAGAAAAACACCATTATAAATTCTTCTGATAAACCTGAAGGAGTTTTCTACAGGGTTGGTTCAACCGATCTTCAACATAAGCTTGGTTTTATTAAGCGAACCAGCCTAGATAATGGACTTAAGCTGGCAATTGATTATTTTGGAAGACCCAAATAAAACAATTTGAATTATTTATTATAAGAACTGATTCAAAAAATTCAGGATGTTAACAAGGTGAGTTTTGAAATTGTAGCTGATAGTATAGCCTACACTTGAGAGTTACTTTTAAAAGGAAAATTGTGGATGAAGATAATGGTGAGACTACTTGTTTGTTATTTATCAAATATCCTAATTCACTTCGTAGTATGCGATATAAAAAATAGTATAAGTGGCTTCAAATAGCATTTTGTCCCCAAAGAATATTTTGGTAACGGGATTTTCAGGATTTGTAGGGTCCAATCTTGCCTCCTTTCTAGGTGTTTCAACAAAATGGATCATAACACCATTTGATCGTAATAGCAAATCTATCAATGGATATGAAATTTTTTTTAATGCAGATTATGTTTTACATCTTGCCGGTAAAGCCCATGATCTAAAAAAGGTTAGAAATCCAGAAGAATACTATAAGGTAAATACCGATTTAACAAAAAAAGTTTTTGATTCTTTTCTGGTATCAAATGCCAAAGTTTTTATTATTCTAAGTTCTGTGAAAGCAGTTGCTGACCAAGTAATTGGTGAATTAACCGAAGACCAAATTGCTGATCCAATAACCCACTACGGAAAAAGTAAGTTATTAGCAGAGGAATATATTTTATCAAAAGAAATCCCTAAAGGTAAGCGAGTTTATATCTTGCGCTCTTGTATGATACATGGCCCAGGAAATAAGGGGAATTTAAATATACTTTATCAATTAGTTTCTAAAGGGATTCCATGGCCTTTAGGTTCATTCTATAACAAACGTTCTTTCTGTAGCATCGATAACCTACTATTTATTTTTAAAGAATTAATGGAACGTCAGGATATTCCATCAGGAGTATATAATGTGTCCGATGATGAACCACTATCTACAAATGAGCTGATTTCAATCTTGGCCGAATCACAGAATAAGCGACCAAAGATTTGGAAAGTTTCAAAAAGGCTTGTTAAGTTTTTTGCCAAATTTGGCAATTTGTTCAGATTGTCGTTAAATGAAGAACGATTGCAAAAACTCACAGATTCCTATGTGGTAAGTAATAAAAAAATAAAATCAGTAATTGGTAAACCTTTTCCTGTATCAAGTAAAGAAGGCTTACTCAAAACATTTAAATCCTTCAATTGAGTAATGATTCGTGTTTTTGACATCCTTTTTTCTTTTTTTGGTCTTCTTTTTTTGTGTCCAGTTTTAGTATTGCTCTTATTCATCGGTTTTTTTGATACCGGCTCTCCTATATTCCGACAGGAACGTATGGGCACCAATCAAAAACCCTTTGATTTATTGAAAATCCGTTCCATGCACATCAATGCGCCGTCTGTTGCGACTCATTTAGCAAGTGTTAATGCAATTACACCTTTTGGAGGGTTTCTTCGTAAATCAAAATTGGATGAACTTCCACAGCTTTGGAATGTTTTGTTAGGCGACATGAGTTTGGTGGGTCCGCGTCCAAATCTCTTCAATCAAGATGAATTGATTGAAGAAAGGCATTCCCGTGGTGTTTATTCTATTCGTCCAGGAATTACAGGTTTGGCACAAATCAACAAAATTGATATGTCCACGCCTCAGCTTTTAGCAGAAACCGATGCTAAGATGATTCAGGAGTTGAATATTTTAGTTTACTTTGAATACATCTTTCTGACCATTTTTGGGAAAGGATTTGGAGATCGAATTAAAAATTAATGGTGAATAATTTTTTAATTTTCTACTTTTTTATGCTAAAAACAAGAGCAATCTCTATTTTTCTTGTTTTGGTTTTTTGGGCAATTCCAATTGTATTGTTTTCCCAAACATTACCTGCAAATCAAATTATATTCGAGGATTACTTTAGAAGAGGACAATTAGTAAAAAAAATTTCTTCTTCAAGTTTTTTGTCCCGTCCTCTAATCAGTGCAGATTCAATAAAATTAGCAAACCTCCAGTATTCCGTTACAATACAAGAAAGAGACTCCACTCGATTTTTTAGCCCTGAAGTAAAATTGTTACCCATCAGTATTGGAAATCAATTGGGCTCTGGCAATCCTTACCCCGAAGGGGGTAAGTTTATTCAGGCAAAAGGATACCAGCAATGGATTTCTGCGGGAATTTATGGAAGCATTGGCCCACTTTCAATTCAGTTTCAACCTGAACTTATTTTTGCGCAGAATAAGAGTTATTCTTCAGGTTTTTCCAAAGAAAGCGGAATAGAGTATGTTGAATTTTTTGGAGAAGGGGCTTATTCCAAATTACTTCCAGGACAGTCGAGTATTCGATTGAATTATGGGGCATTTTCGTTAGGTGCTTCTACGGAGAATATTTGGTGGGGCCCAGGTCAATACAATTCCTTATTATTTTCGAATAATGCTTTTGGCTTTCAGCACTTAACTCTCAATACCAATAAGCCAGCAAAAACATTTTTAGGGTCTTTTGAGGGCCAATTGATTCTAGGGAAATTGGAGAACTTTTCTCCCTTTGTCCGTGATGGAAAGGAAGATTGGCGTTATGTAAATGGGATTACTATTTCCTATCAGCCGAAATTGCTTCCAGGATTATTTTTTGGTGTATCTCGGGTTTTCCAGCAGTATAGTTCCTACAATGACAAAAGTTTCGCCTATTATTTCCCACTTTTCGAACCTTTTCAAAAAATCAATTTAATTGACCCAACTTCACCAGATTTTAATTCCACTGAATACGACGATCGTTTGCAAAGTCAACAGTTAACGGGCTTTGGTAGGCTAGTCATCCCCGAAGCAAAAGCAGAATTTTATTTTGAATACGGAAGGCGAGATCATGCAGTAGATTGGAGAGAGTTTTTACTTAATCCCGAACATGCTCGTGCTTACTTAGTAGGATTTAAAAAGTTACTTTCTTTGCCAAATGATGCCTTTTTTCAAATAAATGGAGAAATCCTTCAGCAACAAGAATCCATCAATATTCTAACTCGGTATGGACCTAGTGGGAGAGCAAGTTGGGCCTCACATGATATTCAGCAAGGTTTTACACATCGAGGGCAGATGTTGGGGCCTGGCGTAGGACCAAGTAGTAATGTGCAGACTTTGGAGACCTCCTGGGTGAAGGGAGTAAAAAAACTAGGGATCCGCTGGGAGCGATTAAACAGACATCAGGATGTCTACACAAAAATATTCAATGATCCCTCTGAGAATGGGCGTTGGGTGGATTATTCTGCCCGTCTTTTGGCAGATTGGAAATGGGATAATTTGCTAGTGAGTAGTACCGTTAATCTAGTGTATTCATTAAATCCCCAATGGGACTTGAAGGTAAAAAGCACGAAAGAATTTCCAAATGGAAAAAGGGACTTTTCTTTTTTTGCTCAAGTCCATTTTATCTATTTGTTAAAAAATCAGTAAACTTAAAAATATTAAAATGAAAATTACTGTTGTTGGGACTGGCTATGTTGGCCTTGTTTCAGGTGCGTGTTTTGCTGAGGTGGGTATCCAAGTTGTTTGTGTCGATGTAAATGAAGCCAAGATAGAGGGGCTTAGAAATGGAATTTTGCCAATTTATGAGCCTGGCTTAGAAGAAATAGTCAAACGCAATTACGGTTCCGGAAGGCTTTCATTTAGTACAAATCTTAATGAGTCAATTCAAGGAGCTGAAGTAGTTTTTATTGCAGTGGGAACCCCTCCAGGAGAAGATGGTTCTGCAGATTTAAAATATGTATTGGGAGTTGCAAAGGAAATTGGAGAAAACATGTCTGATTATTTGGTGGTAGTTACCAAAAGCACTGTGCCAGTAACTACTGCAGAAAAAGTTCATGCAACCATCCAGTCAGCGCTTAAAACTAGAGGAGCCGCTATTACATTTTCCGTTGCCTCTAATCCTGAATTTTTGAAGGAGGGAGCTGCTGTTGAGGATTTTTTAAAACCTGATCGGATAGTAATTGGAGTTGAAGATGAGCGAGCGGAATCAATTATGAGACGACTTTATAAGCCATTTCAGTTAAATGGCGATCGGATGATTTTTATGGACATTCCTTCTGCAGAGATGACAAAGTATGCGGCAAATGCAATGCTAGCCACAAAGATTTCGTTTATGAATGACATCGCAAATCTATGTGAGCGTGTGGGAGCAAATGCATCCATGGTAAGAAAAGGCATAGGATCAGATCCGCGAATTGGTTCTAAATTTATTTATCCAGGGGTAGGCTATGGAGGATCCTGCTTTCCTAAAGATGTGAAAGCAATTATCAATACAGGTAAGCAGTTTGGATATGAATTAAAGGTCCTTCAAGCAGTAGAAGAGGTAAATGAAAACCAAAAGCAAGTGATTGTACAAAAAGTAATTTCTCAATTTGGAAAAGACCTCAAAGGATTGACTTTTGCAATCTGGGGACTAAGTTTTAAACCGAATACGGATGATTTGAGAGAAGCCCCAGCTTTAGTAATTATTGAACAGCTTCTTAAGTTAGGAGCTAAAGTGAGAGGATATGACCCGGTCGCCATGAAAGAAGCAGAACATTTATATTTAGGTAATTCAATTACTTATGCAACCGATGCTTACGATGCCTGTGTAGATGCAGATGCCTTGTTATTGATTACTGAGTGGTCTGAGTTTCGTGTGCCTAGTTGGGAGGCACTTTCCAAGTTAATGAAACAAAAAGTTGTCTTCGACGGGCGGAATTTATATGATCGCAAGTATTTAGAAGAATTAGGGTTTGTTTATCATGGAATAGGGGTTTAATTTTGAATTTATATAATCCTTTAATGATTTTTCACACAGGCAAATATCTTGACGTAGACTAACCAGATTAAAGTTTGAAGGTTGACTAATTAAATTTTAAACAATTCAGGTTTTTCTTTCTGGAAATTTTACAAATCATATAGTACCACCTAACATTTTTAACAATATATAAAGTATGTCCACCTCCAATTACATCCCTTACAAAGTAAAAGACATCTCCCTCGCAGAGTGGGGAAGAAAAGAAATTCGTTTGGCAGAAGCTGAAATGCCAGGTCTGATGGCCCTTCGTTCCGAGTTTGGCCCATCACAGCCCCTTAAAGGTGCGCGCGTGGCCGGCTGTCTTCACATGACTATCCAAACAGCAGTTCTGATCGAAACACTAGTTGCCCTAGGCGCTGAGGTAACTTGGTCTACTTGCAATATTTTCTCTACCCAAGACCATGCTGCTGCGGCCATCGCTGCGGCAGGCATCCAAGTATATGCTTGGAAGGGACAAACTGCCGAGGAATTTGACTGGTGCATCGAGCAAACGCTATTTTTCGGCGAAGGCCAGCAGCCGCTTAACATGATCCTAGATGACGGTGGTGACTTGACCAACATGGTCCTAGACCAATACCCTGACTTAGTGGCAGGAATCAGAGGTCTTTCTGAAGAAACGACCACGGGTGTACACCGTCTGTACGAGCGCATGAAAAACGGCACGCTCCCTATGCCTGCCATTAACGTAAACGACTCGGTGACCAAATCTAAGTTTGACAACAAGTACGGCTGTAAGGAATCTCTAGTAGACGCGATCCGTCGTGCTACAGACGTGATGATGGCTGGAAAGGTAGCGGTAGTTGCTGGCTACGGTGACGTAGGAAAAGGATCTGCTGCATCACTCAAAGGTGCTGGTGCACGTGTAATCGTCACTGAAATCGACCCAATCTGTGCACTTCAGGCAGCTATGGACGGCTTTGCAGTAAGGAAGATGGCCGATGCGATCCAGGAAGCTGACATCGTAGTGACTGCTACTGGTAACAAAGACATCATCTCTGGTGCACACTTCAAAGCAATGAAGGACAAGGCGATTGTGTGTAACATTGGCCACTTTGACAACGAAATCGATATGGCTTGGTTGAACGACAACTATGGCCACACAAAGAATGTGATCAAGCCACAGGTAGACTTGTACGAGATCGATGGCAAGGAAATCATCGTGTTGGCAGAAGGCCGATTGGTGAACTTGGGTTGTGCTACTGGCCACCCATCTTTTGTGATGTCCAACTCCTTTACCAACCAGACTTTGGCACAGCTAGAGTTGTGGGC
>CAMDFC010000090.1 GCA_945897185.1 Chitinophaga pinensis
CTAGATTTTGACATGGCTGCCAATTTGAACGTTGTGGGAAACATTGGCAATAAGATGAGGTTTCCAATCAGCTACAATACTTTGTCCACTTTTGATTTTGAGAACCAATTGAAGTTAGATTATACAGGAGAAGCAGACGACATCTTTAAAAAAATTGAAATCGGTAATACTTCTTTCGCATCAAAAGGAAGTTTGATTCCGGGAGCACAACAACTGTTTGGTGTGAAAACACAAATGCAGTTTGGTAAACTTTGGGTGTCGACTGTCTTTGCCAGTCAGCGTTCACAAAGACAATCCGTGGGCTTCCAGGGCGGATCCAGTGCAACACAGTTTGAAATCAAAGCCGATGAGTACGAAGAAAACCGACATTTCTTGTTGGCCCAGCATTTCAGAAAAGAGTACAACAAAGCGATAAAAAATTTACCCATCGTAAATTCACAAGTCCAAGTTCTGCGTTTGGATGTGTGGGTGACCAACAGGACAGGCGCTACTACAAATGCGAGAGATATTGTGGGCTTGATGGATCTGGGTGAAGCTTCACCTTATCAACAAGCGCCAATCATCAATCCAACTGGACTCACTTTCCCTGCAAATGGGGCCAACGATTTATATGGAAAAATTGTAAGCAATCCTGCGAGTAGAGATCCTGCAAGGATTGTGAACTTCCTCAACAACATTGGACTTCAGCCAGTCCGTGATTTTGAAAAAACATTTGCACGTAAGCTAGACAGCACACAATATTATTTCAACAGACAACTTGGCTTTATATCACTCAATGTTACACTGCAACCAGATGAAGTATTGGCTGTGGCTTACCAGTACACGGTGAATGGCAAAGTGTATCAGGTGGGTGAGTTTGCACAAGACATTCCAGTTGATGCAAGCAATGGTGTACAAAAAGTGTTGTTCTTAAAATTGTTAAAAGCCACCTCACAGCGAACTGCACTTCCTATGTGGGACCTCATGATGAAAAATATTTATCCTGTGGGTTCAGGACAGTTAGAGCGACAAGATTTTCAATTTAATGTATTGTATCAAGAACCAGGGGGAGGAGAAAAAAGATACATACCTGAAGGGGATCAAGCAGGAGTTCCTTTGATAACCCTGATGAATTTAGACAGATTGAACAACCAAAACGACCCGCAACCAGATGGTGTATTTGACTATGTTGAAGGCTTCACTGTCAACTCCTATCAGAGTCGTGTTATCTTTCCGATACTAGAACCATTTGGACACGATCTTGATTATGCATTCAGTTCAGATCCCTCATTAAGAGAAAAATATTTATTCTATCCACTATACGACACCATCAAAGCCATTGCACAAACCTATGCCAACCTAAACAGGTTTGTTATACGTGGAAGCTCAAAATCTTCAGGTGCCTCTAGTGGTGAAATTTCGCTAAATGCATTTAACATTCCACAAGGGTCGGTAACGGTAACAGCAGGGGGACAAGTATTGCAAGAAAATATAGATTATACAATTGATTACATTTCTGGTACACTGAGAATCATCAACAATTCCATCAAACAATCCGGCTTACCTGTAGATGTAAAGTTTGAAAACAACGCCACATTTGGTGTTCAACAAAGAACCTACCTCGGTATGCGATGGGATTATTTGTTCAACGATAAATTATCAATTGGTGGAACAATCGTCCGTCTTACCGAACGTCCTTTCTTCACAAAAATGGAATACGGTTCAGATCCTATCAGAAACAGTATGATGGGATTAGATATCAATTACAACAGTGAATTACCGAGGTTAAGCAAGTGGTTGAGCAAGCTTCCATTTTATGAAGCAAATGGAACATCAAAAATTAATTTTTCTGCAGAAGCAGCCAAAATGATTCCAGGTCACGCGCCACAAATAGGCAAAGGTGGTGAAGGAATAATTTATCTTGATGATTTTGAAGGAACAAAGTCAAGCATCGATTTAAGATTCCCCATTGTTGGATGGACACTTGCATCAACTCCAGCTGGAGCAACTGATCGTTTTGGAAACACTTTGTTTCCGGAAGCTACTGCGTTTGACAACATCGAATATGGAAAGAACAGGGCCAAACTTGCCTGGTACAATATTGAACCCATTTTACAGGAAAGAAGAAATCCAAATAACCCAATTCGAAATGATTTGGCACAGCTATCAGACTCAAGGGTAAGAAGTGTTGGACAACAAGAAATTTTTCCAAGAAGAACACCAGACTTCGGACAAAGTCAGCTTGTTACCTTCGACCTTGCCTACTACCCCAAGGAAAGAGGTCCATACAATTATGATGCCATGAATATTGAAAGCAATGGTACCCTCACCAATCCAAACAAAAGATGGGGTGGCATTATGAGGGGCATCGACCAAACAGATTTTGAAACTGCGAATATCGAATTCGTTGAATTCTGGGTGCTTGATCCATTCATCAAAAATACCAATCCAGCAGGAGGATCACTTTACTTGAACTTAGGTAACATATCAGAAGACATTTTAAAAGATTCAAGAAGGTTCTATGAAAATGGATTACCAACGCCAACTATACCATCCGCAACTGCAGCATCTACATGGGGAAGATCGCCATTGAACCCCATTCAAATAACGCAAGGATTCAGCAATGCACCAGCAGACAGACCTTTCCAAGATGTGGGTCTTGATGGTATATCAGATTCAGCTGAAGCCACTGTTAGAAGACAGTTTCTTAGTGATGTTGCAACCCGACTAGGCTTGGCATCCCCGGCCTACCAGGATATCATCAACGATCCATCTACAGACAATTTTAAATATTACCGCGACAACTCATTTGATAAAAACAATGCGGGAATTTTATCCCGTTATAAAAACTTTAATGGTCCGGAAGGCAACTCTCCTATAGCAAGGGCTGGAGATGCATTTGCCTCTGCCTTTACACTATTTCCAGATGGAGAAGACTTAAACAGAGACAATACGCTAAATGAAGCTGAGGAATATTTCCAATACCGGATCGACTTAAAACCATCGAGTAATGGAATCATGCAAGTGGGACAAAACTTTATCTCTGACAGAAAAATTGTTGGCGTAACATTGGCTGATGGCACCCGTGAAAATCAAATTTGGTATCAATTTAGAGTACCCATAGCAGGCTATACCAGCAAAGTGGGTGATATTCCTGATTTCAAATCTATTCGTTTTTTCAGGATGTTTCTAACCGACTTCACTGATTCAGTTGTACTAAGATTTGCTAAACTAGAATTGGTTAGAAACAACTGGAGAAGTTTTGCTTTTGAATTAGACACATCAGGCTTATACAAGAAAATTGATCTTACCAATAACAATACCAAGTTTTTTGTATCCGCTGTCAACATCGAAGAAAACGACAGAAGGGACCCTATTCCTTACCGCACACCACCAGGAATTGAAAGGGTGCAAACATTGAGTAATGGAGGCATTAACATACTCCAAAATGAACAGGCCTTGAGTATCAATGTGATTAACTTGACCGAAGGTGATGGTCGCGCTGTATTTAAATCCTTCAACCACGATTTAAGGCAATACAATAAAATGTCGATGTTCTATCATGCCGAGAGTCTGAAAGGTTACAGTGCGGTTAGAGATGGAGAAATTTATGCGATTATCCGTTTGGGTAATGACTACATCAACAACTATTATGAAATAAAATACCCATTAAAGATTACCCCCTTTGGCACAACTGACGAAAGAATCATCTGGCCTGAAGAAAATGAAATGAGTTTTGATTTAACTGCATTGATTCAACTCAAAAATGAACGTAACCTCAATACCAATAATCCAAATGCCATTTATAGAAAAACGATCAATGGAAAAACATTTTCAATTAGAGGAAACCCCAACTTGGGTGAGGTAAAAGGTATTTTAGCTGGATTAGAAAACCTTTCAGACCCTGCAGGGGGAAGACCAGTCAATGCAGAGGTATGGATCAATGAGCTCAGGCTTTCAGGATTAGACGAAGATGGCGGATGGGCGGCTGTAGGTCAAATGAATATGCAGCTAGCAGACCTAGGATCGGTATCGATGTCGGCCAACGTACATACGATTGGTTTTGGACAATTGGAACAAAGGGTAAATGACAGGTTCAGGGATAATTTTCAGCAATTTGATATCTCAACTAATTTGCAATTGGGCAAACTACTTCCCAAGCAATTTGGATTAGAAATTCCTTTCTTCGCCAACCTCTCACAAACCATTTCAACTCCAGAATTTGACCCCTACGATAAGGATGTAACCTTAAAAGAAAAACTTAAAATTTTTAAAGACGATCGAGACTCCATCAAGAATGATGCAGTGGATTATGTGGGACTTAAAACGATCAATTTTACGAATGTTAGGTTTAACCAACCAGTAAATAAAAAAATCAAACTTTGGAGTATTTCAAATTTCGACTTTAGCTATTCTTTCACTGAAACCAAACAAAATAATCCGCTCGTAGAAAGTAACCAAGTGAGCAAATCACAAGGTGGAATTGGATACAACTACTCTTCTGAGGCAAAATATATTGAGCCGTTTAAAAAAATGATTAAGGCACCTACCCCTTGGCTCGACTTCATAAGAAATTTCAATTTCAACCCAATGCCTTCATTAATTGGTGTGAGGGTAGACACAAGAAGACAGTTTGGCGCATTCCGACCCAGAAATGTTGGAGGTGGTCCATTTAAAATTCCAGAGACCTATGATAAATATTTTGTGATTGACAGAAACTACAATATGCGCTGGGACCTTACCCGGTCTTTGAATGTAGATTTTAAAGCCATCAACAATTCAAGAGTGGATGAACCATTTGGAAGAATCGATAACAAAGAAAAACGAGATTCGCTGATGAAAAACTTCCTCAAAGGCGGAAGAAATACCATATATAACCAGAGTGCAGACATTACTTATAACTTCCCAACTTCAAATTTCCCATTTTTGAATTGGACCACTTTGAATCTAGCTTATAGAAGTACCTACAATTGGGTTGGCGCTTCTAGGCTCGCCATTAATTTGGGAAATACGATCCAAAATAGTGGACAAACAGGAGCTACAGCAGAATTTAATTTCACGCAATTGTACAGTAAAAGCAAATTGCTCAGAGCACTTGAGGAAAGCAATCAGG
Organism: Chitinophaga pinensis; assembly: GCA_945897185.1. Classification (GTDB taxonomy): domain Bacteria; phylum Bacteroidota; class Bacteroidia; order Chitinophagales; family Chitinophagaceae; genus Pollutibacter. The sequence goes on from CAMDFC010000090.1 coordinate 5,093, forward strand.
GTGATGGAGCTACCAAATCTGCATTAAAAGGACTTCCAAAAAAACAAGTAAAAAAGAAAAAAGGTACAGCCGAAGAAATAGCAGTCAAGCTAAGTAAGGAAGAAGAAAAACTTGCAAGAAAAGAACAAAAAAGATTGGCAAAAGAAGAGAGACAACAAAGAGTGATCTTATTGAATGGAGCAGAAAAAGCCATTCTAAAAATTATTACTTCACTAAAAAGAATTGGCGTTACTTACAATGAAGGCGGCAACACCTTCCTTCCTGGTTATATAGACAATTCCAAGTTCTTTGGACAGAATTGGAAGAGCATGGCACCTGGACTAGACTTTGTAATGGGGAAACAACCCAATCAAACCTGGCTTAACGATATTGGCAAAAAAGGATTGATTACCAAAGACCCTATTCTAAATAATTTGTTCTTACAGAACTACGAACAAAGATTAAATATAACTGCACAAGTAGAACCATTGCGTGATTTGATCATTGACCTCAACCTTGATAAAAGTCTTACAAAAAACTATTCAACCCTATTTAAGGATACGGTAGGAAATGGCGATTTCAATTCGCTCAATCCTTATTCTGGAGGTGGCTTTAGCATCAGTTATATTGCTTTCCAAACATTGTTTGGAAAATTCGACCCTAACAACACGAGTGAAACATTCAAAACTTTTGAAAACAACAGAGTCATTCTATCTAAGCGGATTGGAGAAAAAAATCCATATAGCCAATCCGTTGATGCAGATGGTTACTATAAAGGATATGGAAGATATGCCCAAGATGTTTTGGTGCCCGCATTCATTGCAGCTTATACAAAAAAAGACCCCAATACGGTTGGTCTTTTAAAGAATGGAGTAGATGGAAATGTAAAAACAAATCCTTTCGGAGGTTTTCTTCCCAAACCCAATTGGAGACTCACTTATAATGGTCTTAGCAGGATAGAAAGTATACAAAAATACATTACCAATTTTACCATCTCTCATGGATACAATTCCACGTTGAGCATGAATAGCTTCAACTCAGCATTACTGTTTCAAGATACTTTACGTTATGGCTTCCCTTCCTTTGTAGATACAATTTCAGGAAATTTCATTCCTTATTTTCTTGTCCCAAATCTTTTAATTTCAGAACAATTTTCTCCATTGATAGGGATTGATTTTTCTACAACTGGACAGTTGTCAGGACGATTTGAATACAGAAAATCAAGACAATTGAGCATGAGCTTGGTTGATTTTCAACTAAGTGAAGTACGATCTACAGAAGTAACTTTTGGCATGCGTTGGAGAAAAAGAGGGTTCCCTCTTCCGTTCAGAATAAAAATTGGTAAAAAAGAACCAACCGGAAAATTAGAAAATGATGTCACTTTCTCATTGGATTTTAGCATCCGCGACGATATCAATTCTAACTCAAGGTTAGATCAAGCAAATGCATTTGCAACAGG
>CAMDFC010000091.1 GCA_945897185.1 Chitinophaga pinensis
TTCAAGCCCAATTTGTCCATTTTAGACCTGCTTTTTAATGCTGGACCACAAACAAAAACATTATTAACGGGTTTGTAAATAAACTATCTACAAAATCAGTAGTCTAAAAACCATAACGTAGTGTTTTTTTTTTAAATTGAGCTCTTCTACTTATGCTTAAAAATGTAATTTTTGTTTTTAGTCTATTTCTAAGCTCAATTTCATTTATCCAAGCCCAAAGTTTATCCAACAAAGGCAAGGAATTTTGGGTTGGCTATGGTAGTCATGTTGCGATGTATGAACCGGAAAGAATTGGAATTCCAGGAACCTCCCAAACACAGCCCAACCCCAATGCTGGTAAACCACAAACAGATGGTGGCGACCAGAATATGGTCCTTTATTTTACATCAGATAGAAATGCGACTGTCACAGTTGAAATTCCAGGTTTAAACTGGACAAGAAGTTATACTGTAACAGCCAACCAAGTTACTACTTCTGATGTGATGCCTAAATCTGGTGCACAAGATTCAAGATTATATGAAGAGGGATTAAGTAATAAAGGAATACATATTGTTTCAAGCACACCGATAATTGCATATGCGCATATTTACAACCAAAGTGTTTCAGGTGCTACATTACTTTTCCCTGTAAGTACCTTATCTCGTGAATATTATTCTTTGAATTACGAACAGGTTTCCAACAATAATTACTCTTATTGTTTTGCATATGTAATTGCAACAGAAGATAATACTACTGTTGAAATTACACCAAGTGCAACAACAGTGCTAAATAAACCGGCTGGTGTACCATATCAAATTTCGCTCAACAAGGGAGAAGTGTATACTGTTTTTGGCAGGCTTAATGGAAGTACAAATAGCGCATTTGGTACAAAATATTTAGGAGAAGATTTAACTGGCACCAAAATTCGATCAGTTGCAACGACAACAAGTCCTTGTAAAAAAATTGCAGTATTTTCTGGATCAGGAAAACTTAGTTTAACCTGTAATTCCAATGTTGGAAGTTCAGATAATTATATGCAACAATCTTTTCCGCCAAGTGCATGGGGAAAAAAATACCTAACTGTTCCAACAGCTGTACTTCCTGGAAACCAGTTCAGAATAGCTGTAAAAGATCCAAATACAATTGTTCGTAGAAATGGAGTGCCGATATTTTCTGGTAGTTTAATAAGAGGTTTTTATTATGAGTTTTCGACTTCTTTTCCTGAGTTGATTGAATCAGATCAACCAATCATGGTTGCTCAATATATCTCTTCAGCAACATTCAACAGATTAAACAATGCATTAGTCCCACAATCTACATGCAACAATGATCCAACTGCAGGAACATTAGGCGATCCAGAGATGATTTATATAAGTCCGATTGAACAGACAATTAATAAAGTGACCATTAATTCTACAAGTAATAATGCCATTACAAAACATTATTTGAATTTAGTCATGCACAAAGATGGTATCCTTCCTGGAAAGAAATTTTTATTGGATGGAGTCCCAGTTACTCAATTACCAAATCCACATCCAGGCAACCCAAACTATGTTTATTTTCAAATACAAGACCTGTCGCTAGGCTCACATACCATCGAAGCAGATTCAGGATTTAATGCAATAGCCTATGGGTATGGTGCCTTTGAATCGTATGGATACAATGCCGGAACCAATGTTAACGATTTAAATCAATTTGTTTCAGTTCAGAATGAGTTTGCTACTGTTCCTTTTCCTTCTACTTGTAAAGGTGCGCCGTTTAGATTTTCTGTAACCTTACCGTATCAACCAATAAAAATTGATTGGCGTTTCAATAATACTAGTGGGTTTTTAAAAGATGCCAGCGGAAATAATGCAACGAATCCATCGCTGATAACCAACGTAGGAAATCCAATTGTGCCGGATGAGATCATTCCAAGTCCAACTGATCCCACAAAACAATTATTTGTTTATAAATTACCCACTATTTACACATTTGCTTTAAATGGAGATTTTCCAGTAAGGATAATTGTAGAAAACCAATCGGGTTCAGATGATGGCTGTACCGGCGAACAAGAAATTGATTATGATGTTCGAGTTTTTGATCCTCCTATAACTGATCTAAGTGCGCTATCTACAGGTTGTGTAAATGAAAAGCTTCAATTGAGTGCAACAAATTTACTTGAACAAGATGTAGAGCCCCTTAAATATTTGTGGGATATTAATGGTGTCTTATCTGAGACAACCACTGCTACAAAAGACAGTATACTAACAACCGAAGGAATAAAGAGTGTGAAATTGAGACTAATTACCAATATTGGGTGTGTATCTCAAATTGTTGATACTACTGTCTTAGTTTCTGCAAAACCCAAAATTGAATTTCTTCCTGCGGTTGTAAGGTGTCTCGATAAACCCTTTAACTTAAGAGACCAATCTCTTCCGGGAACTAGCTCAACATTTGCAACATTAACATCTTGGCAGTGGGAATATGATGGAGTTAAAGAATCCCAAACTAATTTAAGTGTCAATCCAATTAAAACATATAACGTTAAAAATGCTTCAGTAAAATTATTGGTGAGCTCTTCAACAGGATGTTTAGATTCTTTGTCTAAGCCAATAACAATTTGGCCTAATCCTGTAGTCGACTTTGCATTACCTGAATCCTGTGTAGAAGACGTTTCTTCATTTAATGGAACATTAGTCAATATTGAAGATGGAAGAGGGTTGACAAAATTTGAATGGGAATTTGGTAATCCAGGTTCACCCAATCCTTATCCAAATACTATTCTTACAAACAATTTCAATGCTGTTCAACATTTTTATACCGCGCCAGGGGCCTATACGGTAAAGCTGGGCGTAACGTCACAAGATGGATGTTATGAATTAAAAGATACTGTTTTTGAAGTGAATGGTTCAGATCCTGTTGCAGATTTTAGTGTACTCAATGCTGCTCAATTGTGCAGTAATACACCCATTGAAATTTTAAATAAATCAGCGATGGCTGCCCAGTCTTTTGGTAGAATAACCAGGGTGAGGGTGTTTTGGGATTGGAATCTTGCATTGAATCCACCTATCCCAGATGCAAGTGCAGATTTGACTGATGAGGTTCCTGTGGTGAATGATAATTATTCATTTGCATACACAGATTTTAGCAATCAGCCTTCCAAAAATTTTACCATTAGAATGGTTGCTTATTCAGGGGAAAAATGTTTTACTGAAAAGCTAATACCAGTTTCGTTTAATGGTAGTCCTGAAGTTAATTTTAATCCAATTCCTGGAATTTGTCTTGATACAGAAAATCGATCCGTTTTGAACTTGGCATCTCAAGTTGATGTTACTGGTATCTCTTCAGGGAGTGGAGTTTTCAGTGGGCCAGGAGTTAGTAATGCTGGTATATTTAGCCCTTATCGGGTTGGCGCAGGTGATTATCCTATAAAATATACATTTACCTCTTCAAATGGTTGTTTTGATACGCTCACACAATTCATTAAAGTATGGCCATCGCCAATTGCCAATTATTCAACATCCACTTTGATATGTGAAAAAAATGAAATCACCTTTACCTCTACAGCTAACCCAGTAACTGGAACACTTGCTGGCTATGAATGGATATACAGTGACAATCTTTTGTCATCTTTTACACAGAGTAGCAACCAAAAAATATTTGCTTCCTATGGCAATTACGATGTGAAGCATATTGTTGTTACATCCAATGGATGTAGAGATACACTAAATCGCGCAATAGAAATCAATCCTAATCCAATTGTTGATTTTACATTATCTAAAAATATTTGTTTACCTGATGGGTTAGCCGAGTTTACCAATTTAACCAATACCCCAGATGGTAAATCAATGAGCTATTTGTGGAATTATGGTGATCCAGGTGGAAATAATCTAGGAACTTCAGCAAAGGGGACACACAATTTTCTTTTATTAAAAGATTACCAGATAAAACTAGTTTCTACAATACCGTCTACTGGTTGTAAAGATTCACTCACAAAACTAATTCTGCCGTTTGTTGATTTATTTCCACAACCTGAAGCTTCTATTAATAGTCTTGATTTTGTATGTGTCGGAACTCCTATTGATTTTAAAGAAGTATCCGATACCAAATCTGGGACTGCTTCATTAATTACCTCATGGAACTGGGATCTTGTTTTCACTTCTTCAAATTCGAAAGATCCAAATTATTTGTTTCGCTCTCCAGGTACTTATACTGTTAAGATGACTGCTACTTCAGATAAAGGATGTCTATCTAATTTGGCAACCAAAACAGTTACGATTCATCCTTTTCCAGAGATGAATGCCGGGCCAGATATCAATGTGTTGGACAATGGGCAGAAACAAATCTTGTCAACAGCAAAAGGGACAAATTTGGTGTATAATTGGAGTCCGCCTACCTATCTTAGTGCCACTAACATTTTGCAACCCTTAGTGCTGAATCCATTGGAAGACATGGTATATAGTTTAAAAGTGACTGGTATAGGTGGTTGTGAGCGGACAGACAAAGTAAAAATATTTGCACTCAAATTGTTAGATTTACCAAATACTTTTACACCCAATGGCGATGGTGTAAATGACCTTTGGCAGATTAAAAATCTTTCTTTGTATAATGATTGTGTAGTTGAAATTTACACGCCTCAAGGACTGGTTGTTTACAGATCAGTAAATTATAGCAAGCCTTGGGATGGCAAGTACAACGGAAAACCACTTCCTTCAGGTACTTATTATTATGTGATCAATACCAATTCGGAGAGAAAATCAATTTCGGGTTATGTAACTATTCTAAAATAATTAAATGAGGGCGGTTTTACTTATAATTTTGTTATTCATCATGAAGGGAACTGAAGCACAGTTTCGTCCTCATTATACCCAATACATACTAAATAATTATATCGTAAATCCAGCGTTAACGGGAATTGACAACTACATTGATGTCAAAATGAGCATGCGTAACCAATGGTTGGGTATCGATGGTGCTCCCAAAACATTTTATGCAACAGTCCATGGCTCATTGGGTAAAGACGATTTTAGACAAAATGCTACTTCTTTTGACATGATTGGTCAGAACACCAGGGGCAATGAATTTTTACCTCAATACACCACAGCTGCTCCACACCACGGTATAGGATTTACCGCTTTAAATTACAAAACAGGGTATATCAATCGGATTACCAGTTATGCTACCTATGCCTATCATATTGGATTAAACGAAAACACCAGTTTGTCAGCAGGCTTTGGCTTGGGGTTCAGTTCCTTTAATATTGACCGCTCTAAAATAACCTTGGCCAATTCATCGGATCCTTTTGTAGATGAAACAATTGCCACCATGAAAAAAATAAAACCCGAACTTAATGCGGGACTTTGGCTGTATTCTTCCAAATATTTTATTGGCATCTCTGCTCAACAAATCATTCCTTCTAAATTAAGTTTAGTAGATAATGCCGAGAATAAGTCCACTTTAGTGCCACACTTATTTGCTACAGCCGGATACCGAGTACCAATCAGCTTTGATGTGTCTTTCATCCCTTCAGTAATGGTTAGGTACATTTCAAATTTACCTATAGGGGTAGATTTCAATCTAAAAGCACAGTTTCAAGACGCTTTCTGGATTGGGGCAAATTATAGAAACCAGGACGGTTTTGCGGCAATGTTTGGGTTGAACTTTGCAAAAAAAGTTCAAATTAGCTATGCCTATGATTTGAATAAGGGACAATATCTGTTAAGCACCATGAATAGGGGAACACACGAAATAGTACTTGGGTTTTTACTCAACAACAAGTATGGGTCTCTTTAACAAAAACGGTTAATTTTTAGTATTGAATTAGAATCACTATTTTTATCAAAATTTGAATAAATGAACAAGAAGCTGGTATATATTTTTGTAATTGCTACAACACTTACTGCTCTTTCTTGCAAGAAGTCTGGTGGAACTACACCACCTCCACCTCCTCCCGTTGAAGAAAATATTGCATTTTCAATTGAGCCTGATCCAGGTACTAGCACGGTTACTTCCACAACCTCTACTTATCCGTATACTGTAAAATTAACCTCTAAATTACCTTCTACAGGTATTCACGTTGATCAAGCAACACAATTGGATACAGACAATTCAGCACCATCATTTACGAGGGTAAGTTCAACTTCATCAACTTCTTATAGCTTAACAACATCAACCTTAGATCCTGGCAAACTTTATAAAGTTACCATCGTTTTAACTAGTCAGAAAACTGCTTCTAATACGCTTACCAAAACTTTTAGAGTAGCTAAAAAATAAATTGGATAATGTGTTCAATAAAACAAAAATCCCCTTCATTTGAAGGGGATTTTTTATAAAAGGAAATTGTGTTATTTTTTTTCTTCAGTGATTTTGATTTCCATCTTTTCCATTTATAAATACTGCTTGTATTTTTCAGCAGCAACTTCTTTTCCATTTACAGTTAATACACCATTATCATATTGAATAGATGTAGATCCTTCACCAATCAAAC
>CAMDFC010000092.1 GCA_945897185.1 Chitinophaga pinensis
GTTTCATTGAAACAAGTGACAGGAAAAACAGAAGACGTACAGCTGCTTGCAAAAAAATTATGCACCTACCTGGATGAAAAAATCAATCAATTACGCACCCATAAATTTGATGTTCTTCTAGAAGAATACAACCATTACCTATTTAAGGCTAATCAAACTGCAGTTTTTCGAAACGAAAAAGGTGTTTTTGAGGCAAAAGTGACAGGGGTTAATCAAAAAGGACAACTTCTCATTGAACACAAAAAGTTCGAAATCGTTGACCACGGAAAAATTGAATGGAACCTATAAACCAAAACCTGCTGCAATTTCAGCAGCATGTTCCTTCACTTTTGGTTTTGAAATAATCTTTACCACCACTCCGTTTTCATCAATCAAAAAAGTTGTTCTAAACACGCCCATGTACTTATTTCCATACAATTGTTTTTCACCCCATACCCCAAATTTTTCTACTAACTTTTTATCTGTGTCTGCAATGATGCGAAAAGGCAGTTCGTGTTTTGCAATAAATTTTAGGTGGGATTTTTCATCATCCGGACTTACCCCAACAACAGCAATACCTTGTTTTTCGAGCATTTTGTACCCATCCCTTAAATTACAAGCTTGTACTGTACAGGTGCTAGTATTGTCTTTTGGATAAAAATACAAAGCCAATTTTTTACCTTTAAAATCAGCGAGTTTGATTTTCTCTCCATCTTGATCGATTGCTGAAAAAGTTGGGGCTTTTTTCCCTTCTAAAATTGACATGTTTGTTAATTTCTGGTTACAGTAAATTCTTTACTCACGGTGTTGCCCGATTCGTCCATAACAAAAGCAGACAGCTTATGTTCACCTTTTGGAAAATGATCATCCACCACATAATTATACCTAACTCCTGAAGGCGTGAACAACAAAAATTGTCCGTCTACCATCACCTTGAACTCTTTGATCACTTTTAGGTCGTCTATCACATCAAAATGTATTCTGGATCCCGTGTGCAGTTTTGCACCTTGGTGCAAGGTGGTAGAAACTTGTGGGGGTTGAATATCATGTACAAGTTGAAAAAAACCAAAGTCTCTGAACGATGCGCTAAATCCTCCTTTTTCAGGAACTGCTTTTTTGATCTCTGTTTTACCCCTGTAATTTCTTTTAATGACCAAGCGATCTAGGTTCATCAAATCAAGGTCCTTGCTGGGTTTGATGCGCACTTTAAAATAACTCTGTACAGGAATATCTGCTGGAAATGTTTGAAAAACCGAGGAAACATCATGAGTAGCAATTGTATTAATGGATTTAATTTCAAAATGAAAATCATCATAAAAAGCATCTTCATTGAAAACAAACTGAATGTTTTCGTCCTCATAAATATTCACGTCTCCTGCAGCCATTGGCTTTCCACTTTTCTGCCAAACATTCCCTACACCCGGCTTACGCTTGATACTGAACTTCACACTAGATAAGTTTTCATAAGCATCCAACACTTCAATTTCACAATCTTGAACCATCTCTGTAATGGAGACATAAATCTTATCTTTTACTTTATAAATGGGAAGATCCATTTTTTGGGAGGGGAAAAGCATTTGGTAGTAAGACCCGCCCTTCATTCGTGTTGTATAATCAATATGTCCATTTAAATACCTTGTTTTATCATAACTGATGTTATCCAAAATAAACGAGGACACTTCTTCATTTTCTATTTTTAGATATGCTGCATAAAATCCATTGGCATTGGGTACACCAGACATACGGTCAGTTGCTTGTATAGCAACAAATGCTTTATCAAAAGGAAGCTCCACCCTTGATGCGGTTTGATAGCTTCCACCCTTTTTAATCAAAGGATAAACAATGGGAGTTTGTTCATATATACTCCTGTCTCTGTCATAAAATACCAATCTGAAAACATCGGGAGGAGTTACATCAGGCAATAAGAAGCGGAAGCGGAGCGGATTAAGGCAGTTTTCTGTTTTAGTATCCCTAATTTCAAAATGTACATGCGGACCTTGTGAAGCTCCTGTATTTCCACTATACCCAATTAGCTGACCTTTTTTTACTGGCAATAGTCCGGATGGAACCGGCAAATCAATTTTCCAAGTCTGCTTTTCATATTGCTGTTCCTCCAGGTAGTTTTCTGCTACTGGAATGAACTTGTTCATGTGCGCATAAAGCGTTGTAGTGCCGTTGGGATGATCAAGATAAATTGCCCTTCCAAATCCGCCCAGTTCAATTTTCACTCGAGAAATATATCCGTCAGCTGGAGCAAATACCGGCAGATTTTCTCTGGATTCGGTGGAAAGATCCAGACCCATATGGAAATGGTTGGGGCGCATTTCACCAAAATTGGCATTCAATTTTGGTTTGATGGAAAGTGGATAAGCAAAATAGTCGGGTACCCCTTTCGGCTGGGAAAATAACAAAGCAGAATAGCTCAGAAAAGAACCTAAAAAAAGGTAGCGCAGTTTCATTGCGCAAAACTAAGATTATTCAAAAGATTAGTCAATGGCGTAAAAAATAGATTTTCTCAGTTTTTTCGATTTTCTTAAAAAAAATATGCCCATAAGGCAACTTATTGAACTCAATAGTTGTCTTATACTATTTAACCACCATGAAAACGTTTATTACAAAAATCATCCTTATTTTGGCTTCAGTGGCAACCCTCTTAGGTTTTTCCAAAAGAAAAGAAGACGATTCACCAAAAGACGATGCCATCAGCATGCGTGAGTTTCAACAAAAAGACATTGTTGAGGATTTTGAGATGGCGGCTTACCACAACCAGGCCTAATTTTTCCCACCAAGTTTCAACAGATCAAGTCAATTTAAAATAAAGGCTGCTATTTACTAGTGAAAAGTAGAATGCATCCATTACTTTTGCAATCCGGGTACAACCCGGTTTTTTTGTGCCCACAACCCAATAAAAAAAACTTCATATTATGCCAAAAGATGCTTCAATAGGTTCGGTTTTGATCATTGGTTCAGGACCCATTGTTATAGGACAGGCTTGTGAATTTGATTATTCTGGCTCTCAAGCAGCTAGAAGCCTGAGAGAAGAGGGTGTAAAAGTAATTTTGATTAACTCTAATCCTGCAACCATCATGACGGACCCTATGATGGCAGACAGGGTGTATTTACTTCCGCTCAATGTGGAAAGTATTGAAACCATCCTCATGGAGAACCAAATTGATGCAGTTTTGCCTACCATGGGTGGCCAAACTGCTTTGAACCTTGCTAAAGAAGCAGAGGAATTGGGGATTTGGGAAAAATACAATGTGCGGTTGATTGGAGTAGATATCAAGGCAATTGATAAAGCTGAAGACAGGGAAAAATTCAGGCAGTGGATGATCCAAATGGGTGTTCCTGTTGCTACCGCCAAAACAGCCAACTCTTTTTTAGAAGGAAAAGAATTTGCACAAGAAATAGGATTCCCGCTCGTTATCCGCCCCTCATTTACCCTTGGTGGAACAGGAGGTGGAATAGTACATAGCAAAGACCAATTGGATGAGGCACTCAACAGGGGACTTTCCGCTTCACCTATTCACGAGGTGCTGGTTGAGAAAGCGGTTTTAGGATGGAAAGAATTTGAGTTAGAGTTACTTAGAGACAACAAAGACAATGTTGCTATTATTTGTACGGTAGAAAATTTCGACCCTATGGGTGTGCATACAGGTGATTCAATTACTGTTGCACCAGCCATGACCTTGAGTGATACCGCCTTCCAATTGATGAGAAATACCGCCATCAACATGATGAGGGATTTGGGGAATTTCGCTGGTGGTTGTAATGTACAGTTTGCACTCAATCCATTAACAGAAGAAATCCTGGCCATTGAAATTAATCCAAGGGTAAGTCGCTCTTCCGCTTTGGCATCCAAAGCAACTGGTTATCCAATTGCAAAAATTGCTGCCAAACTCGCACTGGGTTATAGTCTTGATGAATTAAAGAACCAGATTACCAAAACAACATCGGCTTATTTTGAACCAGCACTCGACTATGTAATTGTAAAAGTTCCCAGATGGAACTTCGATAAATTTAAGGGAGCAAACGACACCTTGGGCTTACAGATGAAATCAGTTGGTGAAGTAATGGCCATTGGTAGAAGCTTCACAGAAGCGATTCAAAAAGCTTGTCAAAGCTTAGAGAACAATGCGGTGGGACTAGGTTACTACGGAAAAAGCATGATGCATGCGGATGAAATTGTGGAATACCTAAAAACTCCAAAATGGGACAGGATTTTCCGAATTAAAGATGCCCTGATGATGGGTATCAGTGTAAAAACAATTTGTCAAGCTACGCTTATAGACCGCTGGTTTATTTACGAGATTCAAAAGATTGTAGATATTGAAAAAGAAATTGCGAAATATAAATTCGAAACACTTCCCATCGAATTAATCAAAAAAGCCAAACACCATGGCTTTAGTGATGAGCAGATATGTAGAATCATGCAAGATGGTACAGAAGACGCACTGTATGAAAGAAGAAAAGCAGCCGGCATCAATCGGGTCTATAAAATGGTGGATACTTGCTCGGCAGAATTTGAAGCCAAAACACCTTATTTCTATAGCAGTTTTGAAAACGAAGGCATCAACGAAAGCAAGAGAAGTGATAAGAAAAAAATCATCGTACTTGGATCGGGGCCAAATAGAATTGGCCAAGGTATTGAGTTTGATTATTGCTGTGTACACGGACTACTTGCCATAAAAGAATGTGGATATGAGGCCATCATGATCAACTGTAATCCAGAAACCGTTTCTACTGATTTTGATATTGCCGATAAATTGTATTTCGAACCTGTTTATTGGGAACACCTTTGGGAATTGATTGAGTTTGAAAAACCCGAGGGAGTGATTGTTCAATTGGGTGGACAAACTGCTTTGAAACTCGCGGAGCGCCTACACAAAAAAGGGATCAAAATCATTGGTACTTCCTATGACAATATGGATATAGCTGAGGACAGAGGTCGTTTCAGCGATATGTTAAAGAGTTTGAGCATACCTTACCCAGAATATGGTACTGCCTTAAATGTGGATGATGCTGTTGAAGTTGCAAAGGTAGTAGGCTATCCTGTACTCGTTAGACCCTCTTATGTACTCGGTGGACAACGCATGCGGATTGTAATCAACGACGAAGAACTAGAATCTGCAGTAGTGAGTTTGCTAAAGCATATTCCTGATAATAAAATTTTGATTGATCATTTCCTCGACCGTTGTCAGGAGGCTGAAATCGATGGTATTTTTGATGGTGAAGATTTCCATGTAATGGGCGTGATGGAACACATAGAACCTGCAGGCATACACAGTGGTGATAGCAATGCAGTTTTACCTGCGTTTAACTTAACCCCTTTGGAAGTGACTACTATGGAATTTTATGCCGAAAAAATTGCAAGGGCGCTCGACATCAGGGGGTTAATCAACATACAGTTTGCAATAAAAAATGGACAAGTATTTGTAATTGAAGCAAACCCGCGGGCTTCAAGAACAACACCATTCATTGCAAAAGCATATCAAATTCCTTATCTGAATATTGCTACCAAAGTAATGATGGGAACCCACAAGATCAAGGATTTTGAATATGAGAAAAAACTAGAAGGTTTTGCCATCAAAGAACCGGTATTTAGTTTCGATAAATTTCCAGGTGTAAGCAAAGAGCTTGGTCCAGAGATGAAATCAACTGGAGAAGCCATACGATTCATAAAAGATTTGAGAGACCCTTATTTCAGAACACTCTACAAGGAAAGAAGTATGCACCTAAGTAAATAGTGGTGTTGTTTTTCTAAAAGGTCATACGCTATTGCAGCATGAGAGGATTACTGAACAAGCCTGTTCAATCTCTTCATTGGTGATTATAAGAGGCGGTGCTATTCTCATGCAATGAGGTGCAAACAAAAACCAATCGGTGAATACTCCTTTTTCAATACAGAGGTCAATCAATCTTTTATTGGTTTCAAAAGAATCAAATTCAATTGACATCAACAATCCTTCATTTCTTACTGATTTTATGATGGGATGCACAAGCAACTGTCTGAACAAGTTTGCTTTTATTTGGACGCCTTGAATGAGCGCTTTCTCAATTAAAAAATCAACTGCAGCAAGACCAGCTGCACAACAAACAGGGTGACCACCAAATGTTGTAATATGTCCCAATACAGGATTTTCAGTAAATGCATTCATGTTGCTTCTACTTGAAACAAACGCCCCCAGAGGCATTC
>CAMDFC010000093.1 GCA_945897185.1 Chitinophaga pinensis
ATGACAGATCTCTTGGATGAATACATTCCATTTGTTTCGGGAAGTGATATCCATGATGATCCCTTTCATCCCATTTCTAATTTTGGAAAACAAACAATTGCAGAATTCGGTGATGATACACCAATTGAATGGCTGCACAGCAGTGAGCGCTATGGTGAGAAATTGGCTACTCCTGATGTGTCTGTCGCAGATCTTATCGGGGATATTGATCCGGTAAAAGCAGCGAACTTGAAGTTGAATTTCTCTGATGAAAGAGTTATTCATTATGGCATCATTCCAAGAAGTAACCGTTGCATCTTTGTAATCAATGAACTTCCTGATTTGCAAGCAAGAATACAAGTTTCACTTTTTAACATTCTGCAGGAAGGCGATATTCAGATTCGTGGTTTTAAGTTGAGACTTCCTTTGGATATTGTTTTTGTATTCACAGCCAATCCAGAAGATTATACCAACCGCGGCTCAATTGTAACGCCGCTTAAAGACCGAATCGAAAGTCAGATTCTTACACACTATCCAAAATCTATGGAAGCCGCATTGAGCATTACTGCTCAGGAAGCTGCTGTTCACAGTGCTCAAGAGAAAATGATTGAACAAAGTGATCTTGTTGCTCGCATCATCGAACAGATTGCATTTGAAGCGAGACAGAGTGAGTTTGTCGATCAAAAAAGTGGGGTCTCTGCTCGTTTGACCATCGCTGCATTAGAAAATGCGTTTAGCGCTGCAGAGCGCAGAGCATTGATCAATAAAGAAAAGCAGACCATGATCTGGATGAGTGATCTGCAGGGTATTATTCCTGCCATCACAGGAAAGATTGAATTGGTTTACGAAGGTGAACAAGAAGGACCCTATCAAGTAAGTGTAAACTTGTTAGAGCGTTCCATCAGAAGCATATTCGTTCAATACTTTCCTGATCCTGAAAACTTCAAGAAGAAAAGAAACAAAGAAGGTGGCGAAGAGAGTCCATATAAAAAAATTACCAACTGGTTTGATGCCGGAAACCATGTAAATATGCTCTTTCATCTGAAGGACAATGACAGGGTTAAACTATTAAATACAGTAGAGGGATTATCAGATATCGTACTGAAGTATTATCCAAAATCTATTGGCAAACACAAGTCATTGCTTATGGAATTTGTCTTGTACGGATTAAGTGCTTATTCTCTCATCAGCAAGAAAATGCTTTCAGAGAAAGTGGAGTTTAAGGATTTGATGAGTTCGATGTTTACGGGTGAGGAAGGTTAGTTGTTTATAGACAGTTGTGGGTTATGGGTTATGTGTTTTGAGTTAAATACAAACCCACAATCCGCCACGGCGGACAAGCTCATAACGCACAACTCACAACCCACAACTCACAACCCATAACTATTTATACATCCCCTCCAAATTCCTCAAATACTCCTGAATAATAATCGCCTGCCTGATTTCAATAAAGATCTGACGTTGCTCATTCGATAAGTTATCTGCCTTGTTGGATAGAATATCTTGTACAGCTTGAAGAAGTTCAGCAACGGACATGTTACCCAAGAAGGCATAGTATGCCAATTGTTCATTCACATCTTTCATGATTGCCGCAGAAACCTTGGCTGCTAATTTTTTATCACCTGCTTTGTATGCCGCTTCAACAAACTGAACACTGATGGTATTGTGTTGGTTTTGTCTACTCACCATTGCATAAGGGATGTTTTCCTCTAGCAAATTCTTGTCTGCAATTTGCAACAACTCTCTTGCTTTTGCAGAATCGCCCTGAATGGCCAATTGGTTGGCTGCTTCAGCATAAGATTGTCTGATGCTTACCAAATGTCTTCTGTTCTCTTCATCAAAATAAACACCTGGAATATTTGCACTTCCAAATGCGAATTTATTCTTAAGCACATCATACGATTTTCTTGTGTTCACCATGTTTTGTCCGGCTACCGGAACCAAGCGATAAGATTGTCCCTCGTTTCTGAGGTACTGACCAAAGCCCAACTCACCAAAAGGTGAAGTGAAGTAAATCGGTCTATCCCATTTGTTTGCTGCAATGATGTTTAGAACAGCAAGATCGTTTTTCATTAGAACGTCCTTCGGTATTTCAAAGCGCATGTCTGATACTACACTGTCGCCTGCTTCTACTAGCCCGTTCTTTCTCACTTTCGCAAAGTCTACTGGTACACTTACTTTCTTTACTGGAAGATAGTTCATCCATGTGCCGTCTTGCATTTGGACTTGCGCTGCTTGGTCATCGCTTCCCACAAAATCATTCATTAAGCTATACAGGTCTACAAATCTGTTCTGATCTGTTAATCCTTCACGCTCAAAGAAGCGAATATAATCACGCTTTCCACCTTCTATTTTGTCTGCACCCCAAATCACATCAATAGGGGCACTCTCATTTACTTTGTAACGCATTTGGTTGATGTACCAATCGATACCAAGTAAAGAGTAGTTGATAACGCGGATGTCTTTTCTGATGCCTTCAACTTCTTGTGCATACCACAATGGATAGGTATCGTTATCACCGAAGGTGAAAAGAATTGCATTTGGCGCACAGCTTTCTAAATAATTTTTTGCAAGATCTCTTGCAATTTGTTTTTTGCTACGGTCGTGGTCGTCCCACTCTTCAGCAGCCATCAATACTGGAACAGCGAGCAAACAGACCAAAGCTGCTGATGCATTTGCAACAGTTTGGCTGGTAAATTTAGACAACCAATCTTTTACTTGCATAACACCCAAGCCAATCCAAATGGCAAAGGCATAAAACGAGCCAACAAAAGCGTAGTCACGCTCACGTGGCTGGTTACCGGCTTGGTTCAAATAAAATACAATGGCTAGTCCAGTGAAGAAGAACAAAAGGAAAGAAATAAATGAGCCATTTTTGTCTTTCTTGTATTGGTACAGTACACCGAGAATTCCGAGTATAAAAGGAAGAGCGAATAATTTGTTGTTTGCTTTGTTGTTTCTAATGCTTGAAGGAATTTTATCTTGATTGCCCAACATTGCATTATCAACAGCAGCTAGTCCAGTGATGCTGTTTCCGTCACGCTTATTGCCAAATCCTTGAATGTCGTTTTGTTTACCGATGAAGTTCCATCCAAAATAACGGAGGTACATCCAGCCAATCTGGTAGCTCAATGCCCAAGAAATATTGTCGGCCATAGTTGGAGCTTCACCATCTTCCAAGTTCAACCACCTTTGGTAGAAAGTAGCATGACCTTGGTCATTGCTTGCGTCCCAAACGCGCGGAAGAAACATCATGTCTGATGATTCATAGACTGGTTTTTGATCGCGACCAACTGCAATATAATTGTCTTTGCCTTTCACATATTTCATTTCACCTTCTTTGTAGTCGATTGGTTTTGCTGTGAAAACCTGACCATACAACAATGGGAAGTCGCCATATTGTTCACGACCCAAATAGCCTTCAAGACTCATTGGGTTGTCTACGTTGTACATATCAATTGTTGGATTTGCAGCTGATCTAACCATGGTGGTTACATATGTGGAATAGCCCAACAACATGAAAACAAAAGACCATAGTCCGAGTTTCATGAACTGCACATTCCTTTTCATTTTACCAGATTCTGCATAGCGGATGGCTAAAAATACCACTACTGCAAGAAGAACAAAAAAGGTAATAAAACCAGAGAAGAAGGGTAGTCCAAATGAATTGACAAATAAAATATCAAATTTACCGGCAGCTTTGATGGTGTATTGTATTACTGCTTTTTGAACAACACCTGTAATTAAACAACCAATCAAAAACGCGATGAAAGTCCCCATTTTGGTTACTTTATAGCGTCTATAATAATAGATCATTACAATTGCCGGAATGGTAAGTAGGTTAAGTAAGTGAACACCTATGGACAATCCCATCATGAAGAAAATCAAAATGATCCATCTGTCTGCACCTGGTTCATCTGCACTGTGTTCCCATTTCAGCATCATCCAAAATACAAGTGCAGTAAAGAAAGAGGAGAGCGCATACACTTCACCTTCAACAGCGCTGAACCAGAATGAATCAGAGAACGTATAAGCCAAGGCGCCGACAACACCAGCAGCCATCACGGTGAAAATTTGGGTATTGTTAAGCAATTCAGATCCTTGCTGGACAATTTTTCTAGCAAAGTGGGTGATGGTCCAGAACAAGAACAAGATGGTGAAGCCGCTTGCAAGTGCACTCATCACGTTTACCGCTTTTGCAGCAGTTGCAGGATCGTTTCCAAAAAGAACAATAAATACACGTCCTAAGATCACAAATAAAGGAGCCCCAGGAGGGTGAGGAATTTGTAATTTAAAACATGAACTGATGAACTCGCCGCAGTCCCACAAACTACCTCCCGCTTCTGCGGTTAAGATGTAGACTGAACATGCAATCAAGGTTACTATCCATCCAGTTATGTTATTGATCTTGTTGAAAGACATGGTTTAAATTTAGATGACAAATGTAATGAAAAGTGGGGGAAATAGGGAGTGGGGAGCAGTGAAAAGGTTGTGAGTTGTGGGTTATGAGTTTTGGAAAGGCAAGTTGTGGGTTGTGAGTTATGGAAAGACAAGTTGGAGAAAGTCAAGTTATGTGTTATGAGTTGTGAGTTATGGAAAGGCAAGTTATGGGTTTTGTGTTTTGAGTTTAATTAGAAAGCATAAATCATAACTCACAACCCATAACCCACAACTCACAACCCAAAAGCCATAACTGATGACAGAAAATAAAAGTAAATTCATTTTGCTTGAATTACAAAAGAACCTATTTTTGCACACCCTTTAAAACGGGGAGAAATGAACTCGTAGCTCAGCTGGTAGAGCAATACACTTTTAATGTATGGGCCCTGGGTTCGAGTCCCAGCGGGTTCACTTTCTAAAGCCATCGTAAGATGGCTTTTTCTTTTGGTGGAAGTTATGTTTTAATGAACACCAGTTATGCGTTAAATTTGAACTCATAACCCATAACTCATAACTCCTTTTTTAATTACCTTCACCCAATGAATTCTCTTCAAGGAAAAACAGTCCTAATTACTGGCGGAACCGATGGTATTGGCCGTTCTTTGGTGTTGCAGTATTTGAAGCTTGGCGCCAATGTGGTTACTTGCGGAAGAGCTCAGCACAAGATCCATGCTTTGGAAGCAGAAGCACCTATTGGCAAGCTTTGTGTTTTGAATTTGGATGTTGCGGTTGAGCGTGATTGTGAGCGTTTGGTGAACCATGCCGTTCAGCAATTTGGTGGTATCGATGTGTTGATCAACAATGCCGGAATTTCTATGCGTGGTTTGATGAACGAAGGCGGAAAAGAAATCATTGGTGTTATCAAGCGAGTGATGGACGTAAATTTTTATGGTTCGGTATATTGTACAACCTATGCTTTGCCACATTTGATTAAATCTAAAGGTGTAATTGTGGGGGTTTCCTCCATTGCAGGATACAGGGGCTTACCTGGAAGAAGTGGTTATTCAGCCTCTAAATTTGCTTTACAGGGTTGGTTGGAAGCAATAAAAACGGAACTTGTAGAAAAAGGGGTACACGTGATGTGGGTAAGTCCGGGTTTTACTGCCTCCAATATTAGGAACGTAGCCCTCAACCACAAAGGTGTTGCCCATGGGGAATCTCCTTTAGACGAAAAATCGCTCATGGATGCAGATACCTGTGCTGGAATTATAATTGAAGCTGTTGATGATCGAAAAAGAACCGTGGTTATGACTTTCCAGGGTAAACAGACCGTGTTCTTAAATAAATTCTTCCCTAAACTGGCGGATAAGTTGGTGAGGAAGTTTTTTTTTAGGGATGGAGAGTTGGTGAAATAAATTCAAGGTTATGGGTTGTGGGTTTTGGGTTGTGAGTTATGTGTTGTGAGTTATGTGTTAATATTACTGGATTTAAAATTGAAAAAGTAAACCCACAACCCATAGGCCACAACCCACAACTCACAACTGATAACTCACAACCGATAACTCATAACTTACACTCCACAACCCACAACCCAAAACCCACAACTCACAACCACCAATGCCCATCCTCACCTTCACCTCTGATTTTGGATCTGCCGACCACTTGGTTGGGGGAGTGAAGGGAGAGATTTTGAAACTGAATGAGGGGTTCCAAATCATCGATATCACCCATGATATCATCCCCTATAATTTCATGCA
>CAMDFC010000094.1 GCA_945897185.1 Chitinophaga pinensis
AAATTGTCGAGAGATGCTCTTGCCTGTGGATCAGTTGTAGGTATTAATGCTCTGAATAAAAATTTTCCATTTGGAAGTAGCCTAAAAGAAAGTGCAACAGAAATTCGTTTGGAAAGAAATCTTTCATATTGACCATTGATTGAAAAGCCAATCAAATTGATCTTTGCTAAATTTTTATCCATTTTTGTAATGGAGTCCAATTTAATTTCTTGGGCAAACACCAGTTGATTTAACAACAAGAAGATGAGTAGAAGCCCTTTTCTAAATTTCATGCTATTGTGTGTTAAGTATCGAAAATTATTCTTCAATTTTTTCATCTACAGCATTTGCAACTACGTGTAAAGATATCTTTCTCAATGGATTTTTTGTACGTTCTGCATAGCCCATTCTGGTTTCAAAAATATCCATTGCGGTAAAGATGGCTTGTCTAAAAGAAGACTCGTCTGCCAAGTTTTTGCCAGCAATATCAAAAGCAGTTCCATGGTCAGGGGATGTTCTTATTACCGATAATCCTGCAGTAAAATTAGTTCCTTCTCCAATAGCCAGTGATTTGAATGGAATCAGTCCTTGGTCGTGGTACATTGCTAGTACTGCATCAAATTTTTCGTGACTGCCTCTTGCAAAAAAAGCATCAGCGCTATACGGACCAAGAACAGTGCAATCATTTTTCTTTGCTTCTAGCACTGCTGGTCTAATGATTTCTTTTTCCTCTCTACCTACCAATCCTCCATCACCTGCGTGTGGATTGAGTCCCAAAACAGCAATTTTCGGACGATCGATACCAAAATCTTTTTTCAAGCTCGTCTTAAGTATGGTTATTTTCTTGATAATTTGCTCTTTGGTAATGTTTTTTGCAACATCACCTATGGCTACATGTTCTGTTAGTAAAGCCACTTTCATATTTTCGGCTACCATCAACATTAAAACTTCATCTGCTTTAAATGCTTCTTTAAGATAGGGTGTATGGCCTGTAAAGTTGAAGTCGCCACTCTGCATGGTCTGTTTGTTGAGTGGAGCTGTAACCAAAGCGTCAATTTCTTTTGCTTTGAGGGCGCTCACTGCTGCCTGTAATGAAAGAACGCCATATTTGCCACCAATTTCAGTTGCTTGTCCAGGTGTAATTTCAACATCTTCTTCCCAAACTGAGAGAATATTCAGCTGCTTTGGATTTGCTTTGCTTACTTCTTTGATGTTGTTGTAGTTGATATTGACTTCCGGCATCAATTTTCTGTAAAAATTGATTACTTTATTTGATGCAAAAATGACCGGAGTGCATAATTCTGTAATGCGGCTGTCTGAAAAGGTCTTGATGATCAATTCAATTCCAATTCCATTCATATCGCCTACAGAAATGCCAATAACTGGTCCTTTTTTTACAATCATCTCAACAAGATTTTTTCCTATGGTAAAGGTACAATGAAAACGGAGATCTTTGTCTTAATTTTGAAGCACATGTACACACTTAAAAAGTCGCTTGGTCAGCATTTTCTCAAAGACGAATCTGTTTGTAGAAGGATTGTAGAGTCGCTAATGGAATGTCAGTTTCAGCGTTTGTTAGAAGTTGGACCCGGTGGAGGTGCTTTAACCAAGCATTTGGTCAATATCCAAGATATAGCATTTAAACTGGTAGAGATTGATCGTGAAAAAATTGAATATTTATCTAAAACCTATCCAAGTCTTTCTGAGAAGATTATTGAAGCGAGTATTTTGGATGTTGCTGTTCCTTTTGATCAGCCCTTTAGCATGATTGGTAATTTTCCTTACAACATCTCAACGCAGATTGTTTTTAAAGTGATTGAGTGGAGGGAGCAAATCCAATTTATGGTTGGGATGTTTCAAAAAGAGGTTGCTGTGCGTATTTGTGCTGGTCCGGGTAACAAGGATTATGGAATTTTAAGTGTACTCTCTCAGGCTTATTTTAAAACCACCTACTTATTTGATGTGGATGAAGATTGTTTTAATCCTCCTCCAAAAGTAAAGAGTGGTGTAATTAAGTTTGAATACATGGGAAATCCATATGGAATTGAAAGCCATCGTAAGTTTTTGGTTTTGGTGAAGGCAGCATTTGGACAAAGAAGAAAGCAATTGAGAAATCCACTGAAGCCATATTTTATATCAGAAATATTACAAACTCCCATTTTTACCAAACGTGCAGAACAACTTTCTGTAGCAGAATTTGTTGATTTGTTAAATAAAATGAATTGAATCCAAGAGTAATCATAACAGCGTATACCCATACTTGTTTGCAGGAAGACCTTGTGCAACGAGGATTTGACGTGGATGTGAGAGAAGCTATCACCTATAATGAGTTGTATGAAATAGTAGCTGATTACTACGGGATGGTAATTACAACAAGGATCAAAGTAGATCAACAATTAATGGATGCAGCACCCCAACTCAAATGGATTGGTAGGCTGGGCAGTGGGATGGAGATTATTGATGTAGATTATGCAGTCCAAAAAGGAATTTTCTGTTTCAGTAGTCCAGAAGGAAACAAAGATGCCGTAGCTGAACATTGTTTAGGTACATTATTGGGTCTCATGCACAAGATTTTTTCTTCGAGTAACGAAGTGAGAAAGGGATTATGGATCAGGGAGGAGAACAGAGGAATTGAACTGGGGGGTAAAACCGTTGGCATTATTGGATTTGGTAATACGGGTTTTGCATTTGCATCCTTGTTAGCACCTTTTGGAATAAAAGTATTGGCAATTGATAAATACAAGAAAGGTTTTTCGAAGGGATCTGTTTTTGAGTCTAGTCTTGATCAATTGTTCAATGAAGCAGATGTAGTGAGCTTTCATTTACCAATGAACGCAGAAACCCATCATTTTGCAAATGATGATTTTTTCAACCAGTTAAAAAATCCTGTATTTTTTTTAAATGCCAGTCGAGGTGGCATAGTAGACACCAATGCATTGATTCGTGCATTGGATAGTGGTAGGGTTATTGCAGCGGGATTGGATGTATTGGAAAACGAAAACTTGAAATCTTATACAGGCAATGAGAAGGAACAGCTTCTTTCTTTGACTTCCAGGGCTAATGTCGTAATTACGCCTCATATTGCCGGGTATACTAGAGAATCCATGGAGAAAATGGCTAAAGTGTTGATTTTCAAGCTAGATGAGTTCCAAATGGACTGATTTCAAAATTTACTTAACTTTGCAATAACAGCAACGCTTCAGTTTTTCTGAGGCGTTGCTATTTTTTTCAAAACAAGCAACAGAAAAACTACCGTATGAGCATAATGTATGTAACCAAAGAAACCCTGGAGCAAATGCGTGCTGAACTTCAACATATGAAGGGAGTGGAAAGGCATGCAGCCTCAAAGGCAATTGCAGAAGCCAGAGAAAAGGGCGACTTGAAAGAGAATGCTGAATATGATGCTGCAAAAGAAGCCCAAGGTTTATTGGAGGCCAAAATTAGTAGAATGGATGCGGAGCTTGCTACTGCACGTATCTTGGATGCCTCAACAATAGATACCAGCAAGGTTTCGATTTTGACAAAAGTGACCATCACCAACAAGGGAACACAAAAATCTGTAACCTATCAAATTGTTTCTGAAAAAGAAGCCGATTTGAAACAACAAAAAATTTCTGTAACCTCACCTATTGGAAAGGGGTTACTTGGAAAAAAAGTAGGGGATGTGGCGGAAATACAAACGCCCAATGGTAAAATTGTTTTCCAAATAGACAACATAGCAATCTAACAAAATGACATCCATTTTTTCTAAAATAATTGCAGGTGAAATTCCCTCATATAAGATAGCTGAGAACGACCGTTTCTATGCATTTCTAGATGTGTTTCCGCTGGTGAATGGGCATACTTTGGTAGTGCCTAAAATTGAAGTAGATAAAATATATGAATTGAATGATCGGGATCTTTCAGGATTGCTTCAATTTGCACAACCCATCGCAAGAGCAATTGAAAAGGCCTTTCCCTGCAAGCGTTGTGGTTTGGCTGTAATTGGACTTGAAGTGCCGCATGCACATTTACATTTGGTTCCTATCAATACGGCAGACGACCTTAATTTTTCAAGGTCAAAAATGAAACCAACAGAAGATGAGTTGAAGAATGCCCAAAGTAAACTACTTGAACAGCTTAATTTTTATACCAACCAATGATCTTATGTTGAAAAGCAGGCTTTTATTTAATGGCATTATCGCAACACTCGCGTTGCTTGGCTTGTACGACATCATCTATACATTTACAGGTGTGTCAGCCCAATTGGGGTTGCTCTATCCAGCTGCCCATGTTTTACTTAACATCATTGGTTTTGTGGCCATTTCATTTATATGGTCAAATGAAAAATGGGCCGCTTGGCTTTTTTTGGGAGTAGTTATTGCACACCTTACACTTGATCTGGCTGTAGGGGGATTCCAACTATGGAAATTGATTTTGTTGGTACCAGGTTTGTTTTTTTTGCTGGTTAAGCGTTGATGGGCTTAATTAAATTACTACGACTTGCTCTTTATTCGGCCAGGATTTTTTTTGATGAAATCATCCCAACCGGCTTCTTTTTTTGCACTGCTTTTCTTTTTGGTTGTTGCCAATTGGTTAATTCCATTTTCGCTAAAATGATGACAAACGGCTACGGCCAGTGCATCTGAAGCATCAAAGTATTTTAATGTATGTGTTAATGGCATAATGTTGTTCAACATTTTCCATATCTGCTCCTTATCCGAATTACCATTTCCTGTAATGGATTGTTTTACTTTTTTGGGTGAATATTCTGCTACTGGTATATCATTAGACATGGCAACAGCAATGGCTACACCCTGTGCCCTTCCCAACTTGAGCATACTCTGTACATTTTTACCAAAAAAAGGAGCTTCAATAGCCATGGCATCGGGCTTGTACTTGGAAATTAAAGATTGAATAACCTTATTAATGGTGCCCAGGCGCTCAAACATGTCTTTTTTACCATTCAATTTTACAACATCCATTTCCAGCATCTCCATTTTGTTTCCCTGTGTGGATAATACGCTATAGCCCATAATGACGGTGCCAGGGTCAATACCTAAAATAATTTTACTTTTCTGGACCAACTGGGTTTATTTTTGGGTTCAAGGAAACAACTTGAACAAAAGTATCAAAATATTAACCAATTACTTTATCGGACCATTGCTATTTGCTTGGTTGGTTTACCATGTATACAATGAAATCAACGCACAGAAGGACCTTCCTTTGTACATCGAAAAACTATTTGATGGAATAAATGCACAAAAAATAGCGGTATTGATTTTTGTGATTTTTTTGATGATGATTCAATGGATGGCCGAAGCAAAAAAATGGCAACTTTTATTAAAGGGCATTGTGCTTGTTCCCTTTGGTAAAGCGGTTAAGTCGATTTTTTCAGGAATTGCTTTTTCAATTGCCACACCCAATCGATTTGGAGAATTCATTGGGAGGGTCTTGCATTTGCCAAAAGAAGCCAGATTGCAAGGAACCACTTGTACATTTATTGGAAATTTTGCCCAGTTGATTGCTACCTGCTTTGCTGGGGCTATTGGGTTATTTTTCACTCAGTCAGACCAATTGCTTAACAACACAAGTTTAATTGGAACATTTATAAGTTCACTTAAAGTAGCAGCACCACTTGCGTTTCTTTTTTTTGTTTTCATTTATTTTCAAGCAGCACTTTTTTTTGAGTGGCTTTCGAAATTTAAGATGCTCGGAAAATGGAAAAACAATTTGATTGGGTTATCACAAATTCCATTTTACATACTCCTGAAAGTATTGGCCTGGTCGTTTCTGAGGTATGCAATATTTATGCTGCAATATTGGCTGTTTTTTCAGCTGATGAATGTGAATATCGGATTTATGGAAACTTGTATGGGCTTGTCTGTAATGCTTTTATGGCTTGCGGTTATACCAACGGTCTCTATGGTGGAATTAGGACTTAGGTGGCAGTTTTCCATCTTCTTGCTTTCTCCATTTACCTCCAATGTGTTGGGCTTGACTATGGCGGTAACCTTTGTTTGGTTGTTGAATTTAATGCTGCCTGCCTTGGTTGGTGCATTCCTCTTGTTTAGGGTTGGTAAACAAGAGGAGTGCGTGGAGGGCTGAT
>CAMDFC010000095.1 GCA_945897185.1 Chitinophaga pinensis
TAGATTCAGGATCTTATTCAATTGAAATTGGGAAGTCTTTTCCAGAGCTGCATGTTTACCAACAAGCTTGTCCCGCTTGGGTTCCTTTGGTAGAATCGGGAGACTATTTAAAAAATGAAATAGCAGATCCAATCATACTAGATTGTCTAACAAAACTAGGACAACAATCACCTAAAATCGACACTATCTTGCTGGCCTGCACCCATTATCCACTACTTTATCCAAGAATAAGACACATGTTGCCCAACCACATACAGGTAATTGCACAGGGCGATATTGTTGCTGAAAGTCTTGTTTCCTATCTGCAAAGACATCCTGCGATGGAGCAAAAACTATCAAAAGGAGGGCAGATTACCTTTTCAACTACTGGAAATCCACTGGATTTTGGTTATGCGGCATCAGCATTTTGGAACCAAGACATTGTTGCCGAAAAGGTGGACTTCTGATTATTTTTTACAAATAATTCAGGTCTAAAACATAGTCAAATAGCGTATTTATTTGCTTAAAATCTAAAAATCCTTTAACTTCGCCGTCCTTTCACAAGAGCACGGGTGTGGTGACCTGTATTCAATTGAACAGTAACGACCGCTTCTCCCGGTCATTGTTTCAGAAACAAAAGGAAAAAAAAATATTATGAAACGTACATATCAACCTCACCGTAAACGCAGAAAAACTGTACATGGCTTTAGAAAGCGTATGGAATCTGCTAATGGTCGCGCTGTTCTTGCTAGCAGAAGAAAAAAAGGACGTAAGAAGCTCAGCGTTTCTGACGAAACTAAACGGAAATAAACAGGCCTTTCTGTTATTTTACATAACTGTAGCTCCGGATAAACTTCTGGGGCTATTTTTGTTTCTATACTCTTCCTCGTGAAATGTATTTAAATTAGTTGCATCTATTTATCCTGAATATTCAAGCTGCATGACTTCTTCTCGTCAAACTTTATCAAAATCCGAACGCCTCAAGAGCTACAAGAAGATTAGAATTCTTTTTGCAGAGGGGCAAAAGTTTCGCGTGCAGCCGTTATTGGTTTTTTATCAATTTTCAACAAACAGTGATGGTCGTGCGCAGCCAGACGCCTTGCAGATGGGGGTTTCAGTAGGTGCGCGGTATTTTAAGAAGGCGGTAGATAGAAATTTACTCAAACGTAGAATCAGAGAAGCGTATAGAAAAAATAACCTGGAGTTAAAAGGAGTGATGCATTCCGGAAAGACCAACTTGGGAGTTTTTTTTGTGTATGCCCAACAAGAGATGAGCAATTACCAGCTCATAGAAATTGCAATGGTAAAAGCCTTGGAGATCTTGAAAGAAAAAGTAGATAAAAGACACATCATCGTTCCATAATTAATCTGTTGAACATGACTGATGAATATTTTATGAAAATGGCCCTGAAAGAAGCTGAGAGAGCCTTTGAAGAAGACGAGGTTCCTGTTGGCGCTGTTGTTGTAATCAACAATAAAATTATTTCTCGCGGGTACAACATGGTTGAGAAGCTAAAGGATCCTACTGCACATGCTGAAATTATTGCTTTGACCTCTGCATTTAATTCAATAGGATCAAAATATTTGCCTGATGCCACTTTATATGTTACAGTTGAACCTTGCCTGATGTGTGCAGGAGCTTTACATTGGAGTAAGGTAGGAAAAATCGTATGGGGCGCAACAGATGTCAAGAATGGACATCATATCTACACAGACGACCGGAATCCCTTCCATCCCAAAACACAGGTTCTAACTGGGTTATTGGCAGAAGAAGCTGCAGCGTTGATGAAAGCATTCTTTAAGCAGAAGAGATAGGATGACGGTTAACAGTTAACGGTTGACAGTTAACGGTTGTAGGTTGACAGTTAACAGTTAACAGTTGACGGTTGACCGTTCTGTCTCATTTAGAATCCCTTGTCCCTTGTCCCCTGCCCCTCGTCCCCTGCCTATCTTCGATAGGTAAACCTTCGGCAGGCAGGTTTTTCCCTCTTTTTCCTATCTTTACCAAAACAAATTATTTATGCCATTTACCTTACCCGCTTTACCATACGAGCACAGCGCCCTGGAGCCGCATATCGACACATTAACCATGCAAATTCACCATGGTAAACACCACCAGGCTTATGTAGATAATTTAAACAAGGCCATTGCTGGCACTCCTAATGAAGGGAAATCGCTTGAAGAATTGGTTGCTGCTGCTGGCACTATTTCTCCGGTAGTCCGCAATAACGGTGGAGGCCATTGGAACCACAGCTTTTTCTGGGAAAGTCTAACTCCGAATGGTGGCGGACACCCCGAAGGCGCACTTGCTGCTGCAATTGATGCAGCTTTTGGTTCTTTTGATGCATTCAAAGAAAAGTTTGCCAATGCAGGCATGACTCGTTTTGGAAGTGGATGGGCTTGGTTGTTGATGAAAGAGGGAAAGTTAGAAATTTCATCTACGCCTAACCAAGACAATCCATTGATGGATGTTGCTGAGGTAAAGGGCACACCTGTTTTAGGCGTGGATGTTTGGGAACATGCATACTATTTGAAATACCAAAACCGCAGGGCTGATTATCTTGGTGCATTTTGGGCGGTTATCAATTGGAATAAAGTTGCGGAGCGTTTTCAAGCCGGATCATAACCACTATCACCCCAGGGGTGACATCGTGATATTCTTTTAAGGGCCTTTGATAGGCCCTTAATTATTCCATACTTCCTAAGTGCGTCTATTGCATATTGAGAACAGGTAGGTGTGAATCTGCATTTGGGTCCCATCCAAGGCGAGATCACCCACCGATAAAGGTAAATGCACAAAATAAACGGTGCAATAACTACCCTTCGGAACGTGATTTTCATCTTCTGCATATGTTGTAAAACTATTCTTTCCTCTGCATATTACGGCTGGTCTAAACGGATAATCTTCTCCTAAAATGTGGATAGCCACTTTTAGGAGAAGTGGGTGATTTAGAATTTTATCAAAATAACCCATATGCCCATGTTTAACCGCGTTAGAGACAAGATCAACTTGGTAGGAACTCCTCTTGAATCCACACTGATTTCCTTAGAATCGATGCAAAAAGCAGTCATTTTTTGGATGGATTTGTTTACTGAGTATCATATTTTGCTTTCATTTAATGAGCGTGAAATAGACTACAAAAGAAGGTACGATTTCATCCGAAATGTATTCCTGGATATGCAATTACCTAGCCATCCACCAGAGCTGTATTTTTGTTTTATTTATGATCAATTTACACAAGACCTCTATCATGAAGAGCCGGAGAACCTTGTTTGCCGTTTAATTGAAGGTATTCTTGGAGGTGAAATGGTGGAGAGCCATAACTTCATCAACACAAGGGTAAAGCTGAACCACTTTAGCAACCTTTCAGAGCCTGAATTACGCTATGTTTTGGAAAGGCACCAAAAAAGATATGCATCTATTGCCAGCATTTCTTTGATGTACCAGGAGAAAAAACTTCTTGGAAGTCGCTTGGTAGTGGAGGGTTCTCATGCAACTGGACTTTGCAAAGAGGATTATTGCCAAATACAGAGGGGTAGATGGAAAGTGGAGATGTTGCGAAAGGAAAACAAGTGGCTGGTTTCTGGAATATATATAGAGGGTTTAGAGTTTTGAGCCAAGCTCCTTTTTGATTAACTTAGCAATTCCTAAAAAAAAATAATTGGCAGATACCAGATCAATATTTAAAAGGCTTAGGTCAGGTGGTAGTGAAGAAGAAGAGATGAGCTTTATTGATCATCTTGAAGTACTGCGTTGGCATATCGTACGTTCAGTATTAGCTATACTGACTAGCGCAATTTTATTTTTTATATATATCGATGAAATTTTCGATGTGGTGATCATGGGCCCTACACGCGATGATTTCATTTCCTACCGGGCTTTCTGCAAACTAAGTGAGCTTTTAGGAATGGGTGATTCTCTGTGTATGCCACCCATGAAACTCAGTCTCCAAGTTACTTCTATCAGCGGGACATTCATGTCTAGTATCACCATAGCCGTGGTGGGTGGATTATTGGTTGCGCTTCCTTATGTATTTTTTGAAATCTGGAAATTCATCAAGCCAGCTTTAAAAACAACTGAATTAAAGTATACCCAGGGTATTATTTTTTGGGTGACCATGTTCTTCTTTATGGGGGCTGCATTTGGCTATTTTATGTTGGCGCCATTTACTTTTAATTTCCTTTCCAACTATACCATTGGTAATATTGGCGTGATTGATTACAGACCCACACTGGCAGATTATCTCGATAGTTTAATAGACATTACGTTGGGTGCCGGTGTTGCTTTTGAATTGCCGATGGCTACTTGGTTGCTCTCGAAGCTGGGTATCATCACACCTGATTTTTTAAGAACGTATAGGAAGTATGCCTATATTGCCTTGTTGGTAGTTGCTGCTGTAATTACCCCTTCTCCCGATTGGGGTTCTCAGTTGATTGTGGTGGTTCCCTTGGTGTTGCTTTATGAAATAAGTATCTTGATTGCAGTACGCGTGAAAAAGAAACAGGATAAAGATTGGGAGTAATAAATTTGAAAAGTAAGCGAAGATGAAAATAGCAATTGGATCAGATCATGCGGGCTTTGGTTACAAAGAAGCAGTAAAAAATCATCTTGTTCAAGGCGGTCATGAAGTTCTAGACCACGGCACTTTCACTGAAGATTCATGCGATTATCCCGATTATGCGCATGCAGTAGCAACTGCAGTTGAAAAACAAGAAGCAGAATTTGGTGTATTGATTTGTGGTTCTGCAAATGGAGTGTGCATCACTGCTAATAAACATGCTGCGATTAGAGCTGCATTATGTTGGGAGAAGGAAATTGCGCTTTTATCTCGTTCTCATAACAATGCCAACGTGATTTGTTTACCTGCAAGATTTGTGGGTATTGATGCTGCATTGGAAATGACAGATGTTTTTCTCAGTACCCCTTTTGAAGGTGGAAGGCATCAAAATCGGGTAAGTAAAATTTAATCATTAAAATAGTAATTATGTCAAGGTTCTTAACCCTAGTACTGGTCGTGTTGTTTACACAGGTTGCTTCTGCTCAGAAACAATCTACAAAACTACCCGACCCCAAAAAATATGCTGCAACCATCACTACGGAAGACCTCAGCAAGCATTTGTACATCATTGCAGGAGCTGAAATGGAAGGCCGTGAAACCGCTACAGAAGGTCAGCGTAAAGCAGCAGCCTACATTGAGCAACAGTTTAAATCAATTGGACTCCTTCCTGGCAATAGCGGAAGTTATCAGCAGCATTTTCCAGTATACAAAGATGAAGTGGGAAGTACTGAATTGGCGGTAAATGGTAAGAATTATGAAGTGGGAAAAGATTTTGTTCCTTTCACACAGTGGAACAGCAATGCCACCTCTTATTTTTCTGAAGTTGTTTTTGTGGGACATGGAATTGTAGACAAAGAAGTAGATGATTACGCAAAGCTAGATGTTACCGGTAAGGCAGTATTGTTGTTGGATGGTGCTCCTGCTGGATTTAAACCTTCTGCTGCCGGTTTTCGTGCTTCAAACAGTGTGTATAGCAAAATTATGGCGGCGCGCAGCAAAGGGGCAGCAGCTGTGATATTGGCAGGTAATAATTTTCCCCGTAGGGTAAGTGCAGGTGGAAATATGTATGTTGAATTATACAAGGCAGATCAATACCCAAACACCTTTACAGTTTCTGATGGAGTTGCTAAGGCCATTGCGGGAAATGATTCATGCTGGAATGCATGGGTAAATGCAGGGAAGTCCGGAAAGGTGGAAGGCACTGTTGTCACAAACAACATCAAGTTGTCTTATACCAAAAAAACGGTAGAATTGTCTAGCAGCAACGTGTTGGGGTATGTAGAAGGATCGGATAAAAAAGACGAATGGTTGATTGTTACTTCACATTACGACCACGAAGGGATTAAAAACGGACAAATCTATTA
>CAMDFC010000096.1 GCA_945897185.1 Chitinophaga pinensis
AGACGCTACTTGGGTATCGTTCCATGCAGCTGAAAGTCCCTTTGAAACCAGAAAACTATTGCGTTTCCCCGTTGATGAAAACTGTGAGCGCATGGCTATTTTCTGACCTTCTGTAAACATACCCATGCTTGCATCATTGGTGAAATCCATGAAGTTCATAAACATCTCACCATCTGCTGTTCCATTACAAACTGTCAGCTTTGGAAAAACAGGGTCACCTGAATTACCACTTCGTTGTTTTGGCGTATCCTGAATACCGTCATCACCACATTGCTTATCACCCCACAAGTGCTGAAGACCAAGCCAGTGACCCACTTCATGCGTGAGTGTTCTTCCTTTGTGGTAAGGTGCACTGATCATGCCTGTAGTTCCGAAAGCATCATAACGAACCACTACACCATCTTTAGTAGGATCAGAACCTGGTAGAGAAGCATATCCAGATAACCCAGGAACTGTATTACAAATCCAAACATTAAAATAGCTTTTGGCATCCCAAGCTTCACTTCCACCAAATGCAGATGACTTTATTTTTTCGTCGTCTGACCACATCATCCTCGAACTTTTCTTCCTAATAATACCATCGGAGATCCTTCCATTGGGGTCGGTCTTTGCCAGTTCAAATCGAATATTGGCATTTCCCGAAAGCTTAGAAAAAACTGAAGGGATTTTTGAAAAATCAGCATTTGACCTGTTGAAATCTGCATTGATAGCAGTTATCTGTGATTTGATTTGTTCTTCGCTGATGTTCTCGTAAGAGGAATTATAAATAACATGCACAACCACTGGAATGACAATGGTGTTCTCAGAAAGCATACTTCCTGGCACAAGCGCATTGGCCTGTTGGGTAGCTACTTGAGGTATTGCCGTTACTGGAACCGAGCAAATGCGTTGCGCAGCGGCACCAATAGTGGTGAATAAAAATATGAATAAGATGTAAAGCCTCATTTTCTAAAATTGGAATGAGGTCTTCAGTAGGGGGATTGAATTAGTCGGCTTTCAAAGGGTTGGAGGTGGATCGCAAGTTTTTTTTTCTTGCAGTATGCAAATATTACGTTAAAACTTGAAAATTGCAAGTAAAAAGCGGAATTTTGCAACAAGAAATAAAGAAAAATAATTTTGAAAACCTTTCTTTAACTTCTGAAAATCATTTCTTTATGCCCAGAACTTATCATCTGCTTACTCGGTTATTCAAAATCGTTTTCATTGGACTCTTTGTTACCCTGTTATCCTGTAACAACAAAGAGCAAGGAACAATGATGTCAGATAGCGATGTCAATGCTTCAATACCAGCCCCTGCTTCAATTGGATTTACCATTATCAATGCAATACCACATGATACGGCTGCTTTTACACAGGGACTTATCATATACAATGGGGTATTTATTGAAAGTACCGGTCTAGAAGGACAATCTAGCTTAAGAAAAGTGAATATGCAGACAGGGAAAGTTGAAAAACAACATAACCTACCGAAAGAAATATTTGCCGAGGGGTTGACCGTATTCAACGATACTATTTACCAACTCAGTTGGCAAAATAAGCTGGTTTTTCAATACGACGCCAATACACTTAAACCACTCGGATCCCTCCCTTGGAGTGGAGAAGGATGGGGTATCACCAACAATGACAAGGAACTCATTATCAGCGAGGGATCGGATAAACTCTATTTTGTACAACCCGGTAGTTTGAAGTTGAACAAGGTCCTGAGCGTAAGGGATAATTACGGTCCGGTTAATAACCTCAATGAATTGGAGATGGTGGACGGTTATATATATGCAAACAGATGGCAATACGAATACATCATTAAAATAGATCCGGTATCTGGACTCGTAGTAGGACTCATCAACATGCAGGACCTTTTACTCAAGAATACCAAGAAGGACCTCTCCTATCTTAAAAACAGAGGAGCAACCCCAACAGAGGCAGGCGCCGTGTTGAACGGGATAGCGTATGACAAAGACAAAAAGATTTTTTACATAACCGGAAAGCTTTGGCCAGAAATATTTGAGGTTAAACTTAACTAGCAAACAATAGTGTTGCTTCTTGTCTTTTTGCATGGATTAATTGTAAAAATGGATTAATTTTAGGCCTCACCATCATTTTGACCCAAACCCAACACTAAATGATTGACGCTTTTGAAAAAATCCCCATCGTCATCCATCCCAACAACAAACAGGCTTCCAAAACAGTAGCACGAACAATTGCCGCACTCATACAACTAAGGGCGAAAGAAGGAAAGCAATGTGTACTCGGTTTGGCTACTGGCTCCACACCAAAAACACTGTATGCAGAACTGGTAAGGTTGCATAGAGAAGAGGGACTCAGTTTTAAAAATGTTACCACCTTCAACCTCGATGAGTATTATCCCATGAAACCCGATGCTGCCCAAAGTTACCATCGGTTCATGAACACTTGCCTTTTTGCACATGTCGACATCGATCCTAAAAATATCCATATTCCAGACGGCACAATTGCCAAACAAGATATCAATCAGTATGCCAAATCGTATGAACAGGCCATCGATGATGCTGGGGGAATAGATATCCAAATACTGGGGATAGGGCTAAACGGACATATTGGTTTCAATGAACCGGGGACCAGTAGAAATTCAATCACAAGGATAGCTGCACTAGAAAATAGTACCCGATTAGCGAATGCTTATGAGTTTGAAAACATAGCTCAAGTACCTCGACTATCACTTACGATGGGTATATCTAGTATACTAAAAGCCAAGCGAATAGAAATACTAGCATTCGGTCCAAATAAAGCAGATATTGTTGCAAAAACAATTGAAGGCCAGGTATCAGACAATCTACCAGCTACTTTTTTACAGGAGCATGCAAATGTATTTTTTCATCTTGATGAGGCTTCTTCGCAGGGACTAACCAGGTTCAAATCACCTTGGCTAACTGGTGAAATTGAGTGGACAGAAAAGCTCATTAGGAAAGCGGTATGCACCATGGCGATGGAGTTCAAAAAACCATTGTTGATGCTTACCCGTGATGATTATTTTTCACATGGACTGGCAGACTTACTCGAAAAACACGGTCTGGTTTCTGAAGTCAACCTCCGGGTTTTCAACGGACTCCGAGATACGATTACAGGATGGCCCGGCGGTAAATCAACGGAAGATGTACCTCGCCATCCAGAACGGAGGTATCCAGAAAAGAAACGTATACTCATCTTCTCCCCTCACCCAGACGACGATATTATTTCGATGGGAGGCACTTTTATGCGGCTTGTCCAACAAGGGCATGAGGTGCATGTGGCCTACCAGACTTCAGGAAATATTGCAGTGAGTGATGAGTTTGTAATGAGGCAAATTGACTTTGCTGTTGAATTTGATGGATTTTTTGAGATTGACAAAAGCCATGCAGGAAAAATATGGAACAATGCGGCAGAGTTTATTAAAAGCAAAACGCCAAACCAGAAAGACACCCAAGAAATAAGAAGTATCAAAGGAATGATCAGGCGTACAGAAGCAAGGGCCACTTGTAGGTATGTAGGAATAAATGATGAGCAATTCCATTTCATGAACCTACCCTTTTATGAGACTGGATTGATTGAAAAGAATCCGCCAACAGATGCAGACGTTCAATTGCACATCGACCTCATCAAAAAAATTAAGCCCCATCAAATTTTTGCGGCTGGAGATTTTGCAGATCCACATGGAACACACAAGGTTTGTTTTGATGTGATGATGTTGGCCTTAAAAAAACTAAAATTCGACAATGACCCATCGATAGCAGATTGCAACCTATGGCTATACAGAGGCGCCTGGGCGGAATGGGATATATGGGACATCGACATGTCGATTCCTATGAGTCCGGATCAAGTGCTCCAAAAAAGAAACGGCATTTTCATTCACCAATCCCAAAAAGATGGTGTGGTGTTTCAAGGCAGTGACAGCAGGGAGTTTTGGCAAAGAGCAGAGGACAGAAATGCAAGTACGGCCCAACTGTTTGATTGTCTAGGTCTCCCACAATATTCAGCACTTGAAGCATTCATGCGTTTCAGTTATTAATACGAGAGAAGCCTGAACGTTAAACACTTCAAAAATAAATTATCCAAGAAGTATTATTATCAGTTGATTGGCAATGACGAATTGCCTAATCATCTATCTTGCATGCTCAATTATTCGTTATGGTAATTATTCTTTTATTTTTCTTTATTCACTGGTTTTCCTCCTTGTTTTTCCATACCTTTTTTCTGCATCGATACGCTTCTCACCAAATGTATTTTACCAGTCCCTTTTGGGAAAAAACATTCTATTTCCTCACCTGGTTTTTTCAGGGATCATCCTACTTGGTGCCAAGAGCCTATGCGGTTATGCACAGAATGCACCACGCATTCAGTGACACAGAAAAAGACCCACATTCACCACATTTTTTCAAAGATGTTTGGCAGATGATGATGCACACGCGCAACATTTATAATGCATTCGTAAAAAATCAAATAGCCCCACTAGAACAGTTTACCAAGGAATATCTTCCAGTTTGGAATTGGATGGATAAAATTGGAGATAACCTCCTAACAAGAATAGCCTGGGTTGCTGTTTACATTGGTATCTACATTATGTTCTCTCCTGCATGGTATTGGTTTCTTTTAATTCCAATACATATTTTAATGGGGCCCGTACAAGGTGCAGTCGTGAATTGGTGCGGTCATAAATATGGTTATACCAATTTTGACAATGGAGACCACTCTCGCAACACTGAAAGATGGGGCATCTTCCTTATGGGTGAATTATTTCAAAACAACCACCACTTTTTACCCAAGAGTGCAAAATTCTCTTATAAAAAATCAGAATGGGATCCTACCTTTTTTATCATGCGTATTATGAACAAGATTGGAATAATTAAAATACAATACCAACCAGCTACAGCATAATTTCAGAAATATCTTATATTTGCAGCCAAAATGGCCCTGTAGCTCAATTGAATCCCTGCCTGCCGGCAGGCAGGGAGCATTTGAAGATTATGATTTGTGTGTATGTTATACGGAGTGAAAAGGATGGTAGATTTTATGTTGGTTTGACGAATGATCTTGAAAGAAGATTGCAAGAACATCAATCAGGAAAAACAAAATCTACTAAAGGATTTCGACCTTGGAAACTTATCTTTACCGAAAGTTATCCGAGTTATTTAGAAGCAAGAAAACGCGAAAAATATCTTAAATCAGGTTCTGGTAAAGAGCTAATTAAGAAATGGCCCCGTAGCTCAATTGAATACGCATCCCGACCACAGTCGGGAAGGTTTCAGGAAAGTGAAAAGCCAAAAAAAACAGGCCCCGTAGCTCAATTGAATAGAGCATTTGACTACGGATCAAAAGGTTTCAGGTTTGAATCCTGACGGGGTCACGAAAACAAGACATAACCCACTGTGAATCAACGATTTATGGTGGGTTTTTTCGTTTTGGTAAAACATAGGTAAAACGCCCTATACTATCTAATCAAAAGTCTAAAAAACAAATGCTGCTTCAATAAAGTTAATGGAAATAAATATGCTGCTCCAATTCCTTTTTATGTGCATGAGTAAAGTGTACCCATTAAGCCCCTCATATACGGTAAACAAATATTAGAAATCACCCATGCAGCTATATTCTATTATTATAGCTTTAAGTTTAGAATCTTCTTGATTTCAAATTTTCAAATGCCATCCCCTTCATTTGACCTCCCCCGCCCTTAATCAAATTAGTTAGTACCCCCCGGCATTGATTTTCAGGATTAATCTTTTTAGTTA
>CAMDFC010000097.1 GCA_945897185.1 Chitinophaga pinensis
ACATACACATGCAGCCAAAGCTGGCGCATTGGGTAGGTTTGCTTGTTTGTTTGTAAAAAAAAGACCCACCGTAATTCTTCACACCTACCATGGCAATGTTTTTGATGGTTATTTTTCTCCACTTAAGACCAAAATATTTTTATTTATCGAAAGGTTTCTTGCTAAAATTTCCCAAGGCATTGTTTCTATTTCCAACAGCCAAAAAAATGAACTTTCTTCAAAATATGGAATAGCCAATCTTGATAAAATAAAAGTAATTCCTTTGGGTTTTCAACTCGATAAATTCTTGGAAAATACCAAGCAAAAACGAGATGATTTAAGAGCTGAGTTCCATGTAGAAGAAGGTACCGTTTTATTGGTAATGACAGGAAGATTGACTGCTATAAAAAATCACAAATTATTTTTTGATGTTCTTGCCAACGCTAAGAAACAAACAAATCTTTCTTTTAAGAGTTTGGTAGTTGGCAATGGTGAAATGTATGATGAATTAATAAATTATGCTTCTGCATTAGGTCTAATTATTGCAGAAAGCCCAATTAATCATTCCAATTACGATATACTTTTCACATCTTGGAGAAAAGATATTGATCATATAAATGCAGGTGCAGATATTGCTGTTCTAACCTCAACCAACGAAGGAACACCTGTTAGTATTATTGAAGCAATGGCTGCCGGAAAAGCAGTTATTACAACCAAGGTTGGAGGAGTTGAAGATTTCATTCAAAATAATATTAATGGTATTTTTGTAAGCAAGGATAATGTGGGTGAATTCACCGATAAACTCGTCGAATTATTGGAATCTCAAGATTTTCGTGAAACTTTAGGTTCAAATGCAATACAGTCTGCATTAAGGATGTTCTCTTACAATCGTCTTATATCTGATATGCGTAACTATTATAGTGAATTATTAAATTTAAAAAAATGATTAAAGTTTTAGTAACAGGAGGAGCGGGTAATGTTGGAAGTGCTTTATCTAAAGCGCTTGTATCAAGTGGTAAATACCAAGTACTAGTAGCGGATAATTTGATTACTGGGGATGTAGAAAAATTACCACAAATTCATCCGAATTTTACATTTATCAAATGTGATGTTAACGATTACGATGAAATCGCTCCTATTATGTTGTCCAATAGATTCGATTATGTTTTTCATTACGCGGCCTTGGTTGGTGTAAAACGTACGCTGGATAATCCAATCATGGTTTTGGATGATATAGATGGTATCAAGAATATTCTTACACTTTGTAAAAACACAGGTGTAAAGCGTGTGTTTTTCTCGTCCTCTTCAGAAGTATACGGAGAACCGGTTGAGTTCCCCCAAAACGAACATACTACTCCACTTAACTCTAGACTGCCTTATGCCATTGTAAAAAATGTTGCTGAAGCCTTTTTCAAGTCCTATGAAAAAGAATTTGGTCTCAATCATACCATCTTTAGATTCTTCAATACCTACGGACCTGGTCAGAGTAACGATTTCGTAGTGCCAAGATTCATTAACATGGCGCTGAAAGGGGAGGATATTACCATTTATGGCGACGGTTCTCAAACCCGAACTTTTTGCTATATCGATGACAACATTGAAGCCACTAAAAGAATTTTCGAGAACAATCTGCACGTAAATGATATTGTGAATATCGGAAGTGGAATAGAGGTAAGTGTTTTGGATTTAGCTCAAAGGGTAATTGCGATTACCAATTCGACTTCAAAAATCATTCACCTACCTGCGCTGGAAGAAGGAGATATGACAAGAAGATTGCCCGATAATTCAAAAATGTTGACTGTTCTGGGTAGAGCGCTTAAGCCTGTTGATGAGGGTATTAAGATTTTGGTAGATTTGTTCAGGACAAAAATATAACTGGGAATCATGAATTCACCCATAACTTTAATTATACTTTTTTCTTTGCTCTCCTTGGTGTATTCGCTTATTACTACTCCTCTGGTGATTAAGCTTGCAAAAATTCGTGGATGGGTAGTGGCTCCTAGACCAGATCGTTGGCATACTAAACCTACAGCACTAATGGGTGGTATCGCCATCTATTTTTCATTCATATCGATAGTTGCGGCTTCAAGCATTTATTTCAAATTTGATTTGTTAATCGTTCTTGCCTTCACAATAATGTTTGTAACCGGACTCATTGATGACCTGAAAGAACTAAAGCCGATTTATAAATTAATAGCACAAGTAATTGCTACTTTTATTCTCATTTATAAAGGATACATTTTTGGCAATGCTATTTTGGGATGGATAGGTGTTCCTATTACATTTTTATGGGTAATCGGTATCACCAATGCAATTAATTTACTAGACAATATGGACGGCTTGTCTGCTGGAATCAGTACTATTATTGCGCTCATTATTGGATCAATTTCAGTCATTGATGGGGATATGCAAACTGCACTTTTGTCATTTGTACTGGCCGGGGCTACATTGGGATTTCTGCGTTATAATTTTAATCCTGCAAAAATTTTCATGGGAGATAGCGGCAGCTTGTTCCTTGGATTTGTTCTTTCTTTTCTGGCTCTATCAGTTCAAAAAAACCTCAACGATACCTCTATTTACATAGTAATGATTCTTCCTCTTGCATTGATGGTCATCCCAATTTTGGATACCTCTTTGGTTACTATAAAAAGGTTGATTTCTGGAAGAAAAATTTATATGGGTGGTAAAGACCATACATCGCACCGACTGGTTGCTATGGGTTTATCAGAGCGCAAAGCAGTACTTCTTTTATATGCAATCGGCTTACTCTGGGGTATCACCACCGTGTTTTTGTCAAGCTTCAAAGACAGCACTCTTTATTTGCCTATTGTGTCCATACTATTGATTGCAACCGCATTTTTTGGACTTTTCCTTAGTAATGTAAAGGTATACAATGAATCAGAAGAGAAAATTGCTTACCTGAGGTCGAGAGGACAAAACGTAGATAAAGGGGGCCTTTTACTTAGACTCCTTTTAATGAATAAAAAAATCATTTTTGGTGTTTCTTTTGACATCTTAATCATTAGTGCATCCTTTTATGTAACGGCAAAAGTAACAGGAATGGATGCTTCTGCTAATTATACGATTCTGGCCTTATTCATTCTAATAAAAATTCTTTCTTTCTTTATTGCGAATTCATATAGGAAAACCTGGCGTTATATTTCATTTTCAGATCTCAACTCAAATTTTATTTCTGGATTCATTGCATCTGTACTTCTTTTTGTGTTGACTATTATTCTGTTTACCGATATTGATATGCCAGCATATTTCTTTTTAATCGATTTTCTCTTGTCATTTTCAGGTATTTTCTCAATGCGTGTATTGTTTAAGTATTTCAGAGAAACGCTCCTAAGGTTTAGAACTTATAGCGATAAGGTTGTAATCTATGGTGCAGGGGAATTGGGACATATGCTTTCTAAGCAGTTGTTCATTAGCGACAAATATCGATTCAAACCAGTAGCGTTTATTGATGATGATGAAACCATGAAAAATACCATCATTAATGGAATTGAAATTTTAGGTACACCTGATGAAGTTGTCGATGTTTGTAGGATGGCTAATGCAAATATT
This sequence comes from Chitinophaga pinensis, assembly GCA_945897185.1. Taxonomy (GTDB): domain Bacteria; phylum Bacteroidota; class Bacteroidia; order Chitinophagales; family Chitinophagaceae; genus Pollutibacter. Next base: position 3,550 of record CAMDFC010000097.1, read on the forward strand.
GTTATAGTAGCATCTAGTCTTATTAAAGATGAAAATTTACAAGAAATGAAATTAGCGCTTCAAAAAAATAATATACGGCTTCTACGTTTTGAAGCTAGAATGCTAGAGATTTAAATTTAAAGAATGAATGTTTTAATTACTGGAGGTGCTGGTTTTATAGGTTCACATATTGCGGATGCACTTCTGCAAAATAGCGGTATTGGTTTTGTTCGTGTTTTAGATAACTTGAGCACCGGATTCAAGTCTAATATAGAACAACTGATTGCCAATCCAAATTTTGAGTGGATGGAAGGGGATATAGCTGATCCAACTATTTGTAAAGAGGCAATGCAAAATATTGATGTGGTTTGTCACCAGGCTGCACTTGGATCTGTACCTCGGAGTATTAAAACACCCATGCTCACTTTCCAGAACAACATCAATGGATTTATTAATATTCTGGAGGCTGCACGGTTGGCGGGTGTTAAAAAAATGGTCTATGCATCCTCTTCTTCAGTATACGGCGACGCAAATTACCATCCCAAGGTTGAAGAACGAATAGGTAAAGTACTTTCACCTTATGCGGCATCAAAACACACCAATGAAATCATTGCCGAAGCCTATGCAAAGAATTACGATATGCAAATTTCTGGTTTTAGGTATTTTAACGTGTTTGGACCAAGGCAAGACCCAGACGGACCCTATGCTGCTGTGATTCCTTTGTTTATCAAGCATGCTATTCAAAATACTTCTCCAACCATTAATGGCGATGGCTCCATTACCCGTGATTATACTTTCGTATCCAACGTAGTAAAGGCAAATCTGAATGCAATGTCTGATCAAACAAACTTTAAGGGGCATGAAGTTTTCAATATTGCGTGTGGCGCAACCACAACACTGTTGGAACTCTGGCATAAAATTAAGAATCTAACCAATTCAAAGGCAGATGCAATTTTAGGCCCCGAACGAACTGGTGATATCTTGCATTCTCTGGCAAATGTAACAAAAGCTGCATCTTTGATAAACTATACGCAACTAATATCACTTGATGAGGGACTGCTTTCTACTATCAAATCTTATAATATACAAAATAGCTAAAAATGATTTTTAAACCCGGTGAACCTAAAATTGCGATAATCGGACTCGGTTATGTCGGTCTTCCTCTTGCTGTTGCTTTTGCTGAAAAGTATCCTGTAATTGGTTTTGATATCAATACAAAAAGAATCCAAGAACTGAATGATTCTAATGATAGTACCCTAGAAATTGAATCTGATGAATTGAATGCTGTTCTTTCAAAAGATCTAAAACTGTCAAAAGGACTATTTTGTACAACTGATAGAACCAATATTGCGGACTGCAATATCTATATTGTTACAGTTCCTACACCAGTGGATAAATACAACCGTCCAGACCTAACACCCATGCTAAAGGCAAGTGAGACAGTCGCCGCCGTGCTTTCACCTGGGAATATAGTAATCTATGAGTCTACTGTATATCCTGGTGTAACAGAGGATGAATGTGTTCCTGTACTAGAAAAATTGTCTGGTTTGAAATTCAACGATGATTTTGTAGCAGGATATAGCCCTGAAAGAATTAACCCGGGTGATAAAGAAAGAACCGTAAAAAAAATTAAAAAGGTCACTTCGGGTTCAACTCCCGAAGCAGCTGATTATATCGATAACCTTTATTCCTCTGTAATAACTGCAGGAACGCATAAGGCACCTTCCATCAAAGTGGCTGAAGCTGCCAAAGTAATTGAAAATGCACAAAGGGATATCAATATCGCTTTCGTAAATGAACTTGCGAAGATTTTCAACCGTCTTCATATTGACACGCATTCGGTTTTGGAAGCAGCTGGTACAAAATGGAACTTCTTGCCTTATAAACCTGGACTAGTAGGTGGGCACTGTATTGGTGTAGATCCTTATTACCTGGCACAAAAAGCCCAAGAAACTGGTTACCATCCTGAAATTATTCTTGCTGGAAGAAGACTAAATGACGGCATGGGAGAATACGTTGCAAGCGAAGTTATCTTTCAAATGATTCGCAAAGGGAATGTGGTGAAAGACAGTAAAGTACTGGTGCTTGGTATTACATTCAAAGAAAATTGTCCGGATATACGCAATAGCAGAGTAATCGATGT
>CAMDFC010000098.1 GCA_945897185.1 Chitinophaga pinensis
CCTTGTTTCATTTCGTCGGGTAAAGACAATACATATTCTATAAGTTGATGATCAAAAAAGGGTTCTCTAACTTCTAGTCCGAATGCCATTGACATTTGATCTACATCTTTCAAAATAGTTTGTTTTGCATATCCTCCATACTCTGCAATACTGTATTGCGACAATAAAGCAAACTCATGGAGTTCTTCTTCGTTAGATTTAAGATTACTATCACGTCCAAAATTTGAAATTTCGCTTTTAAGTAATTTTTCAATTTCAGCATTTGATAATGTTCTTCTGAAAGCAGGATAAACTGATGCAAGTGATAACTCCTTTAGTTGAAGAATTTCAATAAATTTATTCAAGTTACGCTGAGGTGCATACTTAAGCAGATTAGAAAAGCCCAATCTTAGAAAATAAGTAGAATTAAAAACAGACTTCCATTTATTCAACTTTAAAAAGTAATTGTAACTTGGATAGCCTGCAAATAACTCATCTCCACCGATTCCTGATAATGCCACTTTAATACCAGCTTTAGTTATTGCATCGGCAAGAAGATAAGTATTGATACCATCTGCACTTGGGCTATCCATCACATCCAAACCAGCAACTATTTTATGTAACAATTCATTTTTATCTAAGACAATCGAAGTGTGATTGGTTTTGAAACGATTGACGATTTCACCAGCATATTCAGTTTCATCAAACTCATTTTCAGAAAACCCAAGTGTAAATGTGTTTACGGACTGAGACGACTGTAAGCTCATTAATGCAACTATAGCGGAGGAGTCGATTCCCCCTGAGAGATATGCAGCAATTGGCACATCACTTGTCATTCTTTTTTGAACAGCCTTATTAAGCAAGTTGAAGACTTCAACATTAACTTCCTCCCTTTTCATATTGGACTTTAAAGGAGAGTTAAGTGGTGACCAATATGTAGTATACTCTTGACTTGTTTGAGTTATTTTAAGATAAGTTCCAGCGTCAAGTTCTGATATATCTTTCAAAATAGAATTATCCGCTGACACACTGTGAAATGCCAAATAATGAGCAAGACCCTTTGAATTAAGCATTGGCACTAATAAACCCGACTGAATAAAGGAACGGATTTCCGAAGAAAATCCGATACAATTATTATGTTTTAAAAGATAAAGAGGTTTAACGCCTAAACGATCCCGGACCAACCACAAAGTGTGAGTTTGTTTATCCCATATTGAAAAAGCAAAAATCCCCTCTAGTTTACTTAAGCAATCAATCCCCCAGGTAAAAAATGCAGCTACCAAAACTTCTGTATCACTATGGGTAATAAAAGGATAATTATGAAGTTTAGATTTAATTGATTGGTAATTGTATATTTCTCCATTGAAGGATAAGACATATCTACCTGTATAGTCGGTAAATGGCTGATTTGATCTTTCGTCCAAATCAATTATAGAAAGTCTTCTATGCCCCATTGATATTGATTCATCCTGATAATACCCATAGGCATCTGGACCACGATGACTAAGTGAATTGGTCATTGATATTAGCATATCCTGGGCTTCATTATTATGCCGAAAATGTACTATTCCAGCTATTCCACACATAAATAATTATAAAGGAATTTTGGTTCTACTATCCTGTACTTGTCGCCAAAGATTTTCATATTCCGTAAAAATCTTTTTAGACTGATACAATTGCGCAATCAATTTGCCTTTTTCTACATTTGACTGCCTTAGTTCATGGTTGTTTATAACCTCTTTTACTCCATCCCTAATGGAAGAGATGGAATGTGGGTCAACAAGTGAAGCAGCATCTTTTACAATGTCCTTCATTGGTGATAGGTTGCTAGTAACTACAGGTTTGCCAGCACAAAATCCTTCAATAACAGGTAGCCCAAAACCTTCATACAATGAAGGGAATAAAACTATATCACAGTTTCTGTATTCCTTGGTCAAGGTTTCGTCTGAAATATTAGCGACTGAACTGTAGGAAATAGAAAACTTTTCTAATAGATTTTGTTGCTTTTTCGACATGTCCCCAATGATTCGTAAATGAATATCCAGTTTATACAATGCTGCTATCACATTTTCTAAGTTCTTATTGGGTTTGGTTCCGAGAAAAAGTAAAACAGGAGAATCAGACATGTTTTTTGATTCAGCCTCTTGAAATCGGATATCAACCGGATTAGGAATAACAATGATTTTATTAGGCTCACAACCTGTAAATTCTATTATTTCATTTTTAGACTTTTCCGATACTGTCGTAATCCATTTCACACGTTTGACAGGCAGATCCAGAAATAACCATTTCATCACTTTTCTTCTCATGCCAGAATAGGAATGAAGAAAAACAAGATCATGGATAGTCAGCACCGTTCTGTTCTTGGGTAGAACCAGTGCAGCATAATGCACATGGCCAGTAACATGATATATCCCTTCTCTTAGTCTTAATAGAAAAAATAGGTTTAATAGAATGTAAAAAACATTACTACTTGGATAAGGTAGTTGAATATTAATACAGTTTGTTTTGCCTAATTCTGGTAAAATAGTCTTGAATACTTTTTCAATACTATAAAAACCGACAATAGGATACCTGAAGATGAAATTGATGTGGATGGTCTAATTTTTATACGCCTTCTTCAAAAGCCATTTATCTAAATATTGGATGAGGTATTTATTAAAAAACCAGAAACTTATGAAATAGGTAATCGACCATCCAAGAAATTTGCTTGTCGGCACAGGAAAACTCCATGCAAATTGAAAAATAGGAGCTGAATAACACATCCCCCATATGATATTATAGCCATTGACTATAAAATATTTATACATCCATCCTATCCATAATCCAAAAAAGAATATTGGGATAAACATGTAATATTTGCCAAAGTCGACATACGATTCTGCGACGGTCCCTAGTGAAAAAGAGGTTCCCTGGTCAGCACCAGAGAATTGGACACCTGTGTATTTTGAAGTTAATTCAGAATCATAAATTGGTTTTTTATCCGGGAATAATATTCTAGGTTTCAAAACATGTTCAAATGCACTTTCTAGTAATAAGCCATTCTGATGAGGAATATAGGTAGGTACTTGCTTTATGGTTAAAGCCAAAAACTCAACATAGGATATTCTGTACACTAAATTTTCCATACCGATGGAAAAGCTAGACGAGAAGTTTGACGAAGAAAAATCACGTTTTACAATATCAATAAATTTGAAGATGTTCTGAAATTGGCCTTGTTGTACAATTATCTGTGATCGTTCACCACCAGTAAGGTATTTCCTATATTCACCCTTACTGTATGTCCATACAACAGAGATGAATAAAGTAGCAAGAAAAACTACACCCAACATCACATATGCTTTGAAGGAGAGTTTGGGACTTAGCATAAGATAAGCGCCAATGGCTACAAGAATATAATCTTTAAACGCCGCCCAAAATCCACTGAAACTTAGTAAAACTTCTAAAGCAATTATGAAAACAACAAGTGTTTTATTTGAATTGGTTACGACGGTGTGTGCAATCAGTAGGGTTAAAAGTACCCATTTCATATAGCCTATAGAAAGGAACAATTGCGCTCCTGGAATATGAATGATGGGGGAACCCAATACAGCAGTTAAAAGAGATACTATAATATAAATTAGTATGATTCTTCTTCCATTGTATTTTTCTAGAATTGAATTTAGCTTTTCAAGTGAGACAATCTGTAAAGCACTAGTCATTGATTGAATTCCAAGCAAGTAGAAAGTCAATCCAATTAGACCCAACCAAGATGCTAAACGTATGTCGGTTTGGCCATATTTTGAGTGTTCAATTAGTGGCTTTGAAGACAATTCAGCATAGGGAATCAAAATAGCCACAACCGCCCAATACAAAAGCAGGTTTACCAAAAGGTGTTTTGGCTCATCTGTTCTCCAGAAATATTTTAGAATATAAAGAAGTAAAGCCCCTGCGTAAAACAAAAGCAAGGGCTCAGTAGAGAGAACTGATAATAAAAATAAAAAAAGTATGTGAGGGAGCTTAATATTCAACTTGTGGAAAAATATTATTTAATGCCGTTGAAAATGATGAGTAAGAAAACGATTTAGTAGATGCCCTTGTATTTGTTTGTAATTGTTTCCGGAGTTGCTCACTACACAACATTTTCATTTTTTGGAGTAAGTCCATTATGTTGTTTGAATGAAAAACATATCCATTATTTCCATCTATAACCAAATCCTGTGCGCAACCCGCCTTGTCACTTACCAATACTGGAGTACCTGATGCCAAGGCTTCGTTAATTGAGAGTCCCCATGTTTCCTCGGGCCCTTTAGATGGCAAAACAAATACATCTGCTAATCGATATATTATTTTCATTTCATTTTGATCTTGGAAAGGCAGCAAGTCAATTCGTTTTGAAATTGTCTCAGATAAAGAATCAATTTCATTTCTCATTTGTTGTTCCAAAACCCCGTTTCCTACGAGGACTAAACGAACCTTTTCATTTTCAAGAGCCAATAATTTAAACGCTTTGATCAATAAAAGCGGATTCTTTTTTTCAATGAATTTGCCGGCAAAAACAAAAACCAATTCATCTTCGCCAATAGATAATTGATCTTTCAACTCTTTCAACCTCCATTCTTCTTCTATTGAAAAAGAGCTAAAGTGATTATTATCAATTGCGTGTTCTGCTCTGACTATTTGAGAAATTCGTAAACCTGATTTTTTGAAATATAAATCAGATGCTGAACCCGGACTTAAAACACAATCAACGTGTTTATATACCCAGTTCAATATTTTATAGCGAATAACATTGAATAAGAAGAACTTCTCTTGATCGTCGAGACTCGTTGAATCGCCTCTAAAGAGAATAGGAATCTTTCCTTTAAAATAACGCATTACCGCAAGGTGACTATGGTGTTTCCACCCATAAATTAAAATAACATTAGGCTGAATTTCCTCAATTCGTTTAATTAAGGTAGGATTTTGAATCCCCCAATATCCATTTGAGGAAGGGCGCGTTGCACTATTTTCTATAAATTCATAATCGTAGCCACTCAACAAATCCAAATTCCAAGTACGTTTTACACCAAAATCATCATCTCTAATTGACTCATACTGCTCGCCCAGTGTATATATAATCTTTATGGGAAATGGAAAGTGTTTTGTCAAATAAGAAAACAAAGGCGCATGATACTGAATAGGGTGTGTGCTAATGAAGAGAATATTCACAGGAGTAATTAGGAGAAAGAAAAATTAGAGAACAGAATTGAAAGCCTCTGCAAGTTTTAAAGTTAATTTATCGACTGACAATTCATTTGCTTTTGTAGAATTAAAATTCCAATTGTTATTGATGGTCCGCTCTTTCCAAATTCTGAATTGATTGATGCATGACATTTCAAAGTCGTGGCGACTATCTTCTTTAAAAGAGCAAACTAGACCCCAATCTGCAGATTCGATAATTTGCTTAGCGGTGCTGTTTTCATTTAAAAGAGCAAATATTGGCTTTTGAGTAGTAAATGCATTAAAAAGCTTACTAGGTGTATAATGAGATTCCGTGCTGCCTAGAATAAAAACTCCAGAACTAGTGCTTATTGCATTTAATACATCAAAATAGGGTATTCGTTCTGGATATTCAAAAATGA
>CAMDFC010000099.1 GCA_945897185.1 Chitinophaga pinensis
CCTTCTGCTGCCGGTTTTCGTGCTTCAAACAGTGTATATAGCAAAATTATGGCGGCGCGCAGCAAAGGTGCAGCAGCTGTGATATTGGCAGGTAATAATTTTCCCCGCAGGGTAAGTGCGGGTGGAAATATGTATGTTGAACTATACAAGGCGGATCAATACCCAAACACCTTTACAGTTTCTGAAGTAGTTGCTAAGGCCATTGTGGGAAATGATTCGAGCTGGAATGCATGGGTAAATGTAGGTAAGTCTGGAAAAGTGGAAGGCACTGTTGTCACAAGCAACATCAAGTTGTCCTATACCAAAAAAACGATAGAATTGTCTAGCAGCAACGTGTTGGGTTATGTAGAAGGATCCGATAAAAAAGACGAATGGTTGATTGTTACTTCACATTACGACCACGAAGGGATTAAAAACGGACAAATCTATTATGGCGCTGATGATGATGGATCTGGTACAGTTGGTGTAATTGAAATGGCTGAAGCATTTGCAAAAGCGAAAGCTGAGGGCAAAGGACCTAGACGAAATGTACTTTTCATGACAGTCAGTGGAGAAGAAAAAGGCCTCTGGGGCTCAGAATATTATTCAGATCACCCCACTGTACCTATGGATAAGGTGACGGCTGATTTGAACATCGATATGATTGGCAGAACAGATACTGAGCGCACTTCAGGAGATACCTTGAACTATGTATTTGTGGTTGGAGATGATAAGCTCAGTACAGAACTCAAGCCCATCAGCGAAACCGCAAACAACAAATACACCAAGTTGGTCCTTGATTACAAATTCAATGACCCCAAAGACCCCAATAGAATTTACTATAGAAGCGACCATTACAATTTCGCACGTAAGGGGGTTCCTATTATTTTTTACTATGACGGTATGCTAAAAGCAGATTACCACAAACCGACGGATACACCAGATAAAATCAACTATCCTTTGTTGGCAAAAAGAGCACAATTGGTTTTCTATACAGCTTGGGAAATGGCGAGCCGAGAAGCAATGTTAAAACGCGATATTCCGCTTCAATAAATTCCGATTAAATAACATTTAAAATAAAAATACCTGGCAAATTCGCTAGGTATTTTTTGTTATTTTTCTGCGTATTTTTTGCAGGTAAAAACACGTAGTAACATGTGTGTAAACACTTTTTATTCAACAATTTAATGGGGTATATTTGTGAAGGTTGTTCTCTGATTTTTTGGAGGGTAATTTGTTGTGTGGTTTACACAATTGGGTTGCTTGGTCTCATGTTTGTGCATGGGACTGAGGAGGCGAAGCTATAAAAATAAAAAATGGAAAAAACCAATAAAAACTGGTACGTACTTTATACAAAGCCGAGGTGGGAGAAAAAGGTTTTCAAATCCCTTGATCAAAAAGGGGTTGAAGCGTATTGTCCACTTAATAAAGTGAGAAGAAAATGGACCGACAGGATAAAGACCATCGAAGAACCCTTGTTTAAAAGTTATGTGTTTGTGTATGTTATAGCAACGGAGATGACCGAAGTGCGCTATGTAGATGGTGTTCTGAATTATGTATATTGGAATGGGAAGCCAGCCATTGTGAAAGATGAAGAAATTATTGAAATCAGAAAATTCCTTTCTGAATATGATGATGTGAGTGTGAGCAGTATTGATATTAAACCAGCAGATCAGGTGATGCTAAATACAGGTGTAATGATGGGCGCAACAGGAAGGGTTTTGCGTGTGATTGGTAACAACACTGTAGAAGTGCGTATTGATAGTTTGGGTTTTGTGCTGACTGCTAAATTTGAAAAAAAGTCGGTCGTTAAAATTTAATTCGATTTTACTCATGCGTATACTTACATTTTTAGCCTTTTTGTTTTACCTGAGTTCTTGCACTACGTACAAGCAATTGCAAGTGTTGCAAGGCGAAATTGATTCTACAAAATTCAGTCAGTTTAAAGTGCCTGAGCAAAAAGTGCAAAAAGGCGATCAGTTAAGTATTGCTGTATTTAGCGATAATGCAGCTGCCAGTGCCATGTTCAATACAGGCTCAATATCTACGATTGGCAATTCAGCTGGGCAACTGGCAGGAAGTGGAGTAAGCGCTACCAACAATCTTTATGAAGTGGATAATGAAGGAATGATTTTCTTTCCACAGGTTGGTAAACTAAAAGTAGAGGGACTCACCAAAGAGGGGATGACCGCCTTGTTGAACAGCAGACTAAAAGATAAATACCTCACCAACCCTTACTACGTCATCAATTTTTTAAATTTAAAAATTACTGTGTTTGGTGATGTAACCAAACCTGGTGTTTATCCTTTAGTAAGGGCAAACACCAATATTTTTGAAGCACTCACCATGGCGGGTGATTTAACCTTTTATGCGCGTCGCGAAAATGTGTTGGTGATCAGGGAACAGGATGGTAGAAGGGTCTTTGCCAGAATTGATATCACCAAGCCAGATGTTTTCAATTCACCTTATTATTATTTACAGCAAAATGATATGGTGTTTGTAGATATGCGCAAATCAAAAGTAAATGGAACGGATCAGACTTGGTTACGCAATACGAGTTTGTTGTTGAGTATATTGACAACAGTTACAATTATGATAAATATATTCAGGTGATTTTATTACTTAGCAATGGCGAATAAAAATCCAGATGCATATCAAAATCTAGTTGGGAAGAGTACTACTTCTGCAAATGAATTTACCATCAGGGAATTTCTGTTGAAGTATCTTTACTTGTTTCCATGGTTATTGGTAGGTGCTGGAATTGCGTTGAGTATTGCCTATACGCGCTTAAGGTATATCAATCCTGTTTTTTCTGCATCTGGGAAAGTGTTAATTAAATCAGATAAACCAGGTGGATCGATAGCGGGGGATAAACTTGGTGATGTGATTACCACTTCCGTTAACGCCAAGCTAATGGACGATCAAATTGAGTTGATCAAATCAACCGCATTAGCAACCCTTGTGGCTAGAAATGTTGAACTTCAGCAGTCCTATTATTACAAGGGAAGTTTAAGAAACAGGTTGATTCATAATCCTTCTAGTCCAATTCGTTTAAAGATATTATCGATCAAAGATTCCAGTAATGGATTTTCTTTGGAGGTTCAAGTGATTGACAATCGAACATTTGTCATCAATGGTGATAAGAATCCAATATTATTTGGAAATAAATTTGAAACATCTTTTGGTTCCTTCCTTTTAGAAAAACAGGTTCAGGATCTTGGATTGAACAAAGATTTTATTTGTAGTTGGACACCTGAAATGGATTTGGCGAGAGCATTGGCAGGTGGCATTCAAGTTGCTGTTGCTACCAAGGGAGGAAATGTTTTAAATTTTGTATACAATTCAGAACATCCAAAAGTTGCGCAGGATGTAGTTAATGGGTTTTTAAATGCATATCAAGAATACAGTTTAAAAGACAAGAGAGAGGGGGCGGTAAGTGCACTTGATTTTATTGATCAACAACTTACACAAGCAAAAGATGATTTAGGCGCTGTAGAGTTTAAGCTGCAGGGTTTTAGAGAGACAAACAAAGCTGTAGCGCTTTCCGAACAAGCATCTGGTTATTTTGGAAACCTGAAAGAGTCCGGTCAAGAAATAGCAGAGCAAGCCATTAAGGTAAAGACAGTTGAATTCATCATTAATTATGTTAAGGAGGCTAAAAATACTGGCAAGAGTATTCCTTTGGTTGCTGGTGTCAGTGAAGGCGCGGTGGCTAATTTAATTACTGAGCACAACAAGCTTCAGCTTCAAAGGGAGATATCCTTACAAACTATTCCCAAGGAGAATCCAATGATCAAAGACCTTGATATGTCTTTGGGGAAAATTAGAAATGAAATTTTATTGTCTTTAAATCAGGTGAAAGATGGGTATAAGTCGATTCAGCAAAATTTGGAGCAAGCAGAATTGATGGCCAATGCTCAACTGAGGAGTATGCCAAGCAAGGAAAGACAATTGTTAGATATTACCAGACAACAAAAGGTAATGGAAGAGTTGTATGCTACCTTATTGCAAAAAAAGATTCAGACTTCTATTAGCACTGCTTCAACTTTATCAAATATTCAAGTGCTGGAGCCAGGCTATTCTAATGGTGCTCCTGTGAGTCCCAATCCAAGATCATTTTATACCACAGCCTTACTCATTGGATTGATCATTCCAATTGGATTTGCATTCTTCTTGGAGTTTTTGAATGATAAAATACGCACCAAAAGAGACATCGAGTTGGGGACAGACGCTCCCATGCTAGGAGAAATTGGTCATTCAGATTCGAAGGAAACACTAATTATTTCTGCAAGAGACAGAAAGTTTACATCCGAGCAGTTTAGAATTATCAGGACCAATCTTCAATATGTTTTAAATGAGGGCAGGAAGTCAAATACCATCTTGGTTACCTCATCGATGAGTGGTGAGGGTAAGTCGTTTATCGCAACCAATATGGCTGCTGTAATGGCAATTTCAGGGAAAAGAACTTTACTGATAGAGTTTGATATTAGAAAGCCAAGATTAATGAGCGGACTTGGATTGAGTGCTAGCGAGAAAAACGGACTCACGCATTATTTAATTGGGAAAGCCGAGGTGGGGGATATTATTCAACCGGTTACAGGGGTTGATAATTTATACATCATTCCATGCGGACCAATACCGCCCAATCCTGCTGAGCTTATTCTTACTGATCGGTTGAAACAATTGTTTGATCAGGTGAAGCAAGATTTTGATATGGTGATAGTTGATTCTCCTCCTGTAGGTATGGTGAGTGACGGCTACGTGTTGGCCAATTATGCAGATGCCACATTATTTGTAGTGAGACACAACTATACGTTTAAGAAGCAGTTGGCGATGGTACAGACTATCTACCTTGATAAAAAACTACCGCATTTGTCGCTTGTCATTAACGATGTAAAAGCACAAATTGGTTATGGCAGTTACCAGGGCTATGTGAACTATGGTTACGGTGGTTATGGTTATGGGTACAGGAATGATTTGAAGCAGTATTTTGAAACGGATAAGAAGACTAGTACAAGTTGGCTCAAGCGCTTGTTTGGTAAATAGTCCAGTACACTGAAAACGCAAGAGGCTCATAATCATTTACAGGAAGAGCATTGGGATTTAATCATCAAACCCAAATCAAATCTATTCGATATCAACCTCAAAGAGGTTTGGAGGTATCGCGATTTGTTATGGATGTTTATTAGGCGCGATTTTGCTGCGCAGTACAAGCAAACAATTCTTGGCCCTTTATGGCATTTCATACAGCCGCTGTTTACAACACTTGTTTTTGTAGTTGTATTTTCTAAAATAGCAGCGATTTCTACCGATGGGTTACCACCATTGCTTTTTTATTT
>CAMDFC010000100.1 GCA_945897185.1 Chitinophaga pinensis
TCAATTGCTTGCTCAATATGTGTATGCCAATTAATCTTGTTGTGTTCTAGTAATGCAGCACTGTGTAATATTTTTTCGTTGATGCTAAAATAAATATCACTCAGAAGAAAGGCAACGTCCGCACCCGACCTTCTTAATAAATCTGCATAAATAGGCATAAAAATATATCCAGAGGCTCCAGCAACATAGATAGATCGCCCTTTCCAATACAGATTCTCTTCAGGTACAGCCCTATCTACATAAGATTTTCCTATTGTAAGGTCAACCCCATAAGAAAGCTTAAGATCATCTTTGGTTAGAAACATAATTACCTTTTTTTTATTGGCGTTCTTTTTAAAAAAACATCTGTACGTTCTCTAACTGCCCTTTCATTTGCTGAATCAAGAATGTGTTCTAATGTTAAAGGATTTGATTTGTAAAAAAGATAACTTTTAGCGAAAGTTTGAGAACTGATACTGTGTACTTTTAGCACTTTATCCATCTCTATTTTCAAAATAGAGTCTTTGTTCTTCATGGTGTCTTTCATTAAATAAGATTCTGCAAAACTCTCAGCAAGCAATACATCATAAATAACAGCAGCCATTTTGTCTTCATTCAAAATTTCTTCCCCCTGCTTGGATAGGTTATTACAAGAAACTACGATAACAATAAAAAACAAAAAAAATGTAAATCTCATTTTAAATCCTGACGGTATTTAGAAGCATTTGCAATATCCAATCGAGAACAAAGATCAAGTATTCTAGACTTTTCTTGGGGATCTGATTTTTTATATATTTTAATTATCTCATCAGATTTGCCTTGAAAAAAGAAAGGCATAATCATGAGATTGGGCGTTTCGGTATTCAAGGTATTTAGCATATTGATTCCATTTAACATTTGCTCTCTAGCAACATTTTCATTTTCAATTAGCTTGTCCATTCCCTGTCTGTAATAGGTGTAAATAGCATCATGGACAAGTGCATACCTGGTGTTCTGCAGATTTTCTGCTAACCAATATCGATTTCTTTGTCCGTCAAATGGTTTCCATCCTGAAATCGAACGTCCCTCGGGAGCAGCATTGACAATGAGATTTGCTTTTTGGAAGAAAGGGTCACCACCTCTTGGAGCGTATGAATCATAATCCAACCCGAGAACAATATAGACATAGTAAGCAAACAATGCAGAAAGGTTTGCCGTTAAAGGCTCCGCACCTGAAATTCTGTTTTCATTGAACTCTATGGGTTGAAATTCTACATACCTAAATGTTATTTCATTATCGATAAAATTCACCAACGGTGATAGGTAGGTTGAGTTATAAATTGGTCTTCCCGCTTGAATGGTAAGTGTAGCTTTGTATACATTGGGCTCTACAACAGATTGCAGGTTTAAAAGGAAGCTACATTCAATTTTCTCATTCCCTTCAAAAACATCTGTTGTCCATTTTCTTTTATTAATGAAAGCGATAAGGGCTGTCTGTAAATTCTGAAAGACTCGTTTATCGACCGTATTTCCAACCTGAGCAGCAACCACTGTTACTTTGGCATTTATTTCTTGGGCTTGGATTTTCACATCCAATACCATCAAGAGTAAGATGAAGATTTGGCATTTAAAAAGTACTGTTTTCATTGATTTAAAATAAATCTTAATCTAAGTTAGTCAATAAAGTACTTAGAATATGCTAACAAAAAAGGCGATGGTAATACCATCGCCGATCAAAAAAAATTGAACTATTTAACGAAACAAATCTTCTTCGTTTTTACGGAAATAAATTTTGTCTTCCATAAATTCTTGGGTTGCAAGAATTGCAGAATTGGGCATTTTCTCATATGCTTTAGAGATCTCTATTTGCTCTTTGTTCTCGTGGATTTCCTCGAGACTATCAGTATGGCTGGCAAACTCCTCTAATTTATTATGAAGTTCCTCTTTCAAAACAATATTGATTTGCCCTGCTCTTTTGGCAATTATAGAAATAGACTCATACAAATTACCTGTCTTGTTTTTGATATCATTGAGGTTTTTGGTCTCAACCACATTGCTTAGGTTATTTCCCAACTGCCTGCGAAGTTTGCTCATTATTAAGTGATTTAAGATTATTCTGACACAAAGTTAAGTAACGTTCGGCTTCTTTCAATAATTTACTTTCAGGAAAACGGTCTTGGAAGTCTTCTACTTCTGTAATCACTTTGCCAAAACGTTCTTCTTGTTTTTCTTTTATACTCATGGATGCGTATTTATAATACGACTTGATAGCCATCAGCTTATAATCCTCCCCCTTTTGTGATTCAGGGTAGTTGTTCATCAGGGTGGTATAAGAAAGTGCTGCTGCCCTAAATTGGCCCAGGTTGTAATAGAGTTGCGCAGATAAATACTCCTTTTTCTCAAGTTTTACCAGACATAGTGCAATTATCTCTTCTGCTTCTTTCCTTTTTTGAGATTCTGCGTGGGTATTTACAAAGACCTGTAACATGCCAATTGCCTTAAGCGTATTGGCCTGCTCCAATTCCGCCTTGGGGGATTGCCTATAAAAACAAAATGCCTGCATGTATTCTACCTCTTCTGCCTTTGTACTATTTGGAAAAACTTCTAAATATCCTTTATACAGATTTTCAGCTGTGGTATAATCTTTTAGGTTATAGTGCGTGTAAGCGTATTTGTAGTAAAGATCATCAAACTGTGGAGTTCCCTTAAATACGGGGAAAAGTTCCTCAAATAAAACTTGCGCCTGACGGTAGTCTTTAGATTCATAGTAAGCATTTGCCATTTTAAGCTTGTACTCATAATCATTGCTCTTAAGCACTTTACTAAATTTAGAGCAGGACCCTAAAACAAAGAGGAAGAAAACTAAAGATATACTTCTAAAATTCATCATGGATTGCAAATTTAAGCATTGAATTTGAAACTAAGATAGTTAGTTTGTTTTTTCGTTAGGGTTAACCTACTCACAAAAAAAGCCCTCCGAGTGGAGGGCTTCACTATGTACATTATTGTACTAATTAGTTTTTTGTACGCAAGTTAGGATGCGGAGCAGGTACTGTATTAGGACCTTCGATATTCTCTCCTGTTGCACTTAAATCAATTACATTGATATCGCCATCAGCTTGTCCGTATTTATTGATTAGTCTTTCAGCAGCAATTCCTTGCTTTTCAGTGAGGTAAGCAATAATTGAATTTACGCGATCCCAGCTCATTTGTTGGCTCACCTTTGAAGCTTCTGCATAACCGGTAATGAATACTTTACAAGCAGGATTGTTTTTAAGACGATCTGCAACTGCAGCCAATAAAGACTCAGTAGCAAGAGAAAGCTTTGCAGAACCTTTTACAAAAGATATGCTTGGGATATTTCCCATGTTGCACGTAGGTACTGGAGGAACTATTTTGCAACATGGTGGTTCTGGGCATTTACCAACACCATTGGCATCAACTGGCTGACATTCAGTTGGGGTAATTAATTGCTTGTCTTTGAAATCAGGAACACCATCACCATCAGTGTCTTTACTAACACCATGGGCATCTACTGAAGCACCAGCAGGTGTATTGGGTTCTCTATCGAACTGGTCTGTAACACCATCTCCATCGGCATCATCCAAAACCACTTTTGGCAATTTCATTCTTTTGGGAGAATTGAGTTCGCTATAAACAAATTCAAGTGGATTTTTCCAATAAAGTGGCTCAACTGATTTTGTCTTTTTCTGTGCAAATGTATCAAGACCTGCCATTAAGAAAGTCACAAGAAAAAGAATCGAAAATATTTTATTCAGCTTCATATCGCTAGATTTTTAGATAATTAGAGGATATTGATATTCAAACCAACTGACAAAAAGTTATACGTGTCGTTGTTTGATGATAAGGAAGGATTGTTAGCCGGATATGGACCCCATTTTTGTCCATCCAACAAATCGTTTGAAAGTACTGTTACCCTGTTTTCAATAGCAAGATTTATACGCTTAGAAATCTTGAAAGCAGCACCCAAGCCAACTGTAGCACTTGCCGCAGATGCTTTTCCACCTTCTCCTGCTGTTTCGTATGTGCCATCCAACAAGGCCTTCAATGCAGATCTGGTTTCTGATTTGGAAAGGCTAGATGAGATCGAGTTGAAATTATATCTTGCTCCACCCGCATTTGTAGCATCAATATTTGACTGGTACATAGTTACGCCAACACCTGCAATCGCATACAATGCGAACTTAGGTTCTGCTTTATTGAAATTAATGTTTGTCAAGTTGAACAACATTTGTACACTCGCCTCAGTAAGCTTTGTTTTGTAGTTGTAGAATACTTTGTCAGTAGCGTTATTATAACCGTTCCATGCTGGATTGTTCTTGTAGTTGAAATTTTCTTGCGAACCCAACCCTTTTGCAGAACCTGTAAACAATTCACCTCTAATAGAGAAAAGGTAGCCTAAAGCTTTTCTAACATGTAGACCAACTCCAAAATTTGGATTCAATCCATCTACATCACCATTGATTGAGGGTGAACCCAACTTAACACCTACTTCCCACTGACTTCTTGGCTTTGCAGGGAAATTGTACTGGTTGTTTACAAATTCATTGTGTTGTGCAAGTCTTGATGGTGGAATCAATGAAGAATCCTTCCATTCTGCAACTTGAGCTTGTGAAGCAAATACCATGGCCAAAAAGCCAAAGATGAACGTGTACTTTTTACTTGACATAAGTATGTTTGTTTTAATTAATTTTTCCAGGATTGGTACCTACGGCAAATATACAGACAATGTTTTAACTTTCAAATAATTATGAAATATTTTTGCCTTTTCGCATTGCAACCCCTTTTTTTCATAACCGTTTGATTTTCAGTGCAAAACAACTAATTGGGTTTCTTCCAATCTAGTAGAATAGAAATGTAAAATATACGTAAATTCGCGTTCCCACATGAATCAAGGATACAACATTGTTGAAGCAGAACTGAAGGAGTTTGAAAGCATTTTTAAAAATGCTTTGAAAAGCGACACACCGATGCTCAACAGGATAATGCAATACATTGTAAAAACCAAAGGCAAACAACTAAGGCCAATTTTCGTATTGTTATCTGCCAAGCTTTGCGGAGGTATCAGTAATAGCACTTATAGAGCCGCGGCTTTGGTAGAATTATTGCATACTGCTACACTGGTTCATGATGATGTTGTTGATGAATCACATGAAAGAAGAGGTTTCCTATCGGTTCCTGCACTTTGGAAAACCAAAGCTTCCGTTTTGGCAGGAGATTATCTATTGGCTAAAGGAT
>CAMDFC010000101.1 GCA_945897185.1 Chitinophaga pinensis
TTTCAATCAAATGCCAATGTGCTTTTAAGTGATGATGCAAGCGTTAATTCAAAACCTGAATTAGAAATTTATGCAAATGATGTAAAGTGTTCGCATGGTTCAACAACCGGGCAATTAGATGAAGATGCTGTATTTTACTTGCGTGCGCGCGGTCTTTCAGAAAAATCAGCGCGTTCACTAATGACACAAGCATTCATTTCTGAAGTAGTAGATAAAGTAGAACGAAAGGAAGTACGAGATTTTATTCAAAATAAGCTCGTTGAACTTCACGATTGGACTAATTAAATATCAGAAAAAGTTTGTTTAAAATCAGGTCTTTTTAATCTTTATAGATTAAAAATCACTTTTAAACTTATATTTGAATTTTACAAAATTAACGTCAATTAAATACTAACTTAGCAAGAGCAAATGTTTAATTCGAAAAAAAATAAACCATGAGTAAACTACCTTACGTCTGTATTCCTTTCACCCGCGATAAGGAAATTAATTTTAATAGCCTTCTAGAGGCTGTGGAAAAAACTTGCGGAAAAAAGATGAAGGAAGTTCTTCTAAGTGATTTTATATTAAATGAACCCGAAGGGTATGAATTAAATCATGGAGTTTATATTTTTAAAGATGGTCCAAACATCAAGTATATAGGAAAAGCGAGTTCAAGACCATTTATTGAAAGAATACCTGCTCACTTAGACACCCGAGCAAATGGTTGGATGAATAACATGCTTAAAATTATTTGGGAAGACACCAGTCGAAGTGATTACTTAAGAGAGAGTTTGTTCGTCATAGAAAATTACGAATTACTTCTTGTATTTTTTAGTAAAGAGGAAGATCACTTAAAGGAGAAAATATCGGAAGTAGAGAAGTTTCTGATTAACAATTTATCTTGTTTAAATAAGAAAAAACGAAAAAAATGAAACACATTCTAGCAGTAATTTTATTTGTATTATCAATAACTATTGCTTTCTCTCAATCGGGAACGAATGATGAAACCTTTAATATATTTAATACCTGTCCAAATTTAGGGGGTTTTAATAATGGAGTAAATTCAATTGTTGTTCAGTCGGATGGCAAAATAGTCGTGGGTGGGATATTTACAACATACAAAGGTGTTCCAGTATACCGAATTGCACGATTAAATTCGGATGGCACTCAAGATGGTACTTTTATAGCTGGTTTCAACTTCGATGTCAATTCCTTGTCTCTTCAGTCCGACGGGAAAATAATAGTAGCTGGAAAGTTTACTAGTGGAATAAGTAATGGAATAATCAGACTGAATACAGATGGTTCCACTGATCCTAGTTTTAATACTGGGACAGGGTTCGATACATATCCCATTATATTAGGCACGAAAATACAAACAGACGGAAAAATATTGGTTTTTGGCAATCAACAGTCCTTTAATGGGACTACTACTAATAAAATTACGAGGTTGAACACTGATGGCTCATTAGATCCAACTTTCAATCTAACAGGGACAGGATTTAACGTTTCTATTCCTGTTCTATGTATGGCTATTCAATCCGATGGGAAAATTGTAGTTGGTGGGGATTTTTTACAATATAATGGATCTAGTAGGAATAAAATCGCGCGCTTAAATAGTAATGGTACTCTTGATGTAGCTTTTAATCCAGGCACTGGATTTAATTCAACAGTCAATTCAATATCAATTCAGAATGATGGAAAAATTATTACAGGAGGAGTATTTACAGTTTATAACGGTATTAATAACAATTACATTGCTCGAATCAATACAGATGGTTCTTTTGATTCTTCTTTTAATACAGCAAGTGGAATTACTTCTTTAGTTTATGCTACTGCGATTCAATTGGATGGAAAAATAATTGTTGGGGGAGGGAACACTTTGACTAGAACTGCACGATTGAATGCTGATGGTTCATTAGATAATAACTACAACCCAGGAAATGGTCATAATAATAATGTAAGAACTATTGCAATTCAAACGAATGGAAAAATTATTTCAGGTGGAGACTTTTCAACGTATGATGATATGGAACGCGTTAGAATATCAATAGCAAATACAGATGGCACTAGAGATACGTTATTTAATCCTGTAACAGGCTTTGATAACACTGTGTATTGCACTGCAAGGCAAACAGACGGGAAAATTATTGCAGGGGGTGGATTTACTTTATTTAATGATTTTCCGGTAAAAAGAATTGTACGATTAAATTCAAATGGATCAATAGATTTAACATTCACTTCAGGTTTAGGTTTTGATGGTATTGTTTATTCCTCTGCTATTCAATCTGATGGGAAAATCATTCTTGGTGGAAATTTTACATCATATAACGGTATTGCTATCAATCGAATTATACGATTAAATAGTAATGGAACATTCGATCCAACTTTCAATCCAGTTTTAGGATTTAACGGTATTGTATATTCAATTGTGATACAAATCGACGGGAAAATTATTGCCGGTGGAGCATTTACCACAATAAACGGAAACAATGCGAATAGGATTGCACGGTTGAATACTGATGGTTCATTAGACCCAACTTTCAATACAGGGACAGGTTTTAATAGTGTTGTTAAAGCACTAGAAATTCAACAAAATGGTAAAATCATTGCAGTTGGATCTTTTGCAGCCTTTAATGGAGTTAGTAGAGTGAGAATTGCTCGTATAAATACCGATGGTACTTTAGATGAAACCTTTATAGCAAATTTCGTTTTTTATGGTGGTTTAAATGCAATTAAAGTTCAAACAGATAATAAAATTATTGTTGGTGGAACTTTTGTTGGAGTACAAGGGAACTCTGTATCCAATTTTGCACGGTTGAATACTGATGGTTCAATAGATCCAACTTTTTATTCAGGATCAGTTTTGTATGGCGGTAATAGTGGATCGTTAACAGGAGTCCATTGTATAGATATTCAAACCAACGGGAAACTGATAGTAGGTGGGAGCTTTACAACTTGTAATGGTATTTCGCGAAACAATATTGTTGGCCTAAATTCAAATGGAACAATTGATGCTAGTTTCAATCAAGGATCGGGATTCAACAAAGTCAGTGACATTACCTCAGTGTATTCAGTTATGGTTGATCCAAACGGTAAAATCATTGTTGGCGGTCGTTTTGATCAATATAATGGAATCTGCCGAAATTACATCGCAAGATTAAATGGCTCATGTGTTAATTCATTTGGAACCCTTAGCGTTGAGGCATGCGGCAGTTATACTTGGATAAATGGTGTTAATTACACCTCGAACAACAACACAGCTACTTTTGTTTTGCAAAATTCAGCTGGTTGTGACTCTACCGTTTCATTAAATTTAATTATAAACAATACTTCAACTCCGATAGGTCTATCGTCACAAATTTTCTGTAATAGTGGGACAGTAAATGATCTAGTTGCCTCTGGATTTGCAATTCAATGGTATGCAAATGCCACAGGAGGTCTGCCTTTAGCAAGCTCAATAAGTCTAGTTAATGGTGCAACTTATTATGCTTCACAAACTATTTCTGGATGTGAAAGTACTTCACGTCTATCGGTTAGTGTATCTATAAATGCTCCGACCGCTCCTTTAGGAGCATCAACTCAAACATTTTGTAATAGTGCAACTGTAAATGACTTAGTTGCCTCTGGATCCTCTATTCAATGGTACGCTTCTCAAAGTGGAGGTTCGCCACTGGCTCCTACAACTAATCTTTTAAATAATAATACCTATTATGCTTCACAAACTATTTCTGGATGTGAAAGTACTTCACGTCTATCCGTTAGTGTTTCTATAAATGCTCCGACCGCTCCTTTAGGAGCATCAACTCAAACATTTTGTAATAGTGCAACTGTAAATGACTTAGTTGCCTCTGGATCCTCTATTCAATGGTACGCTTCTCAAAGTGGAGGTTCGCCACTGGCTTCTACAACTAATCTTTTAAATAATAATACCTATTATACTTCACAAACTATTTCTGGATGTGAAAGTACTTCACGTCTATCCGTTAGTGTTTCTATAAATGCTCCGCCCGCTCCTTTAGGAACATCAACTCAAACATTTTGTAATGGTGCAACTGTAAATGACTTAGTTGCCTCTGGATCCTCTATTCAATGGTATGCTTCTCAAAGTGGAGGTTCGCCACTGGCTCCTACAACTAATCTTTTAAATAATAATACCTATTATGCTTCACAAACTATCGCTGGTTGTGAAAGTGTTTCTCTTTTGGCTGTCAATATATTTATCACTTCTGTATCTGATATAACAACTAGTTTACTAGGTGCCACGATAAGCTCCAATAACACATTGTCTAGTTATATTTGGTTAGATTGTAGTAACAGTTTTTTAATTCTGTCTGGTGAGACAAGTCAGAACTTCACCCCTTCTGTAAATGGAAGTTATTCCGTTCAATTGACAGAAAATGGCTGTATTGATACTTCTTTATGTGTCTCAATTTCATCAATAAGCTTGGTGGAAAAACCTTTTATAGATAATATCATTATATATCCTAATCCTAATTCAGGAAATTTTACCGTTAATATTGGTCAAGTTACAGATAAAATAGATGTTACAGTATTAGATCTTCAAGGTAGGATTGTATTGAGAAAGGGATTTACGCAAACCTATTTGTTTCAAATGAACTTAAATGATCGTGCAGGTATTTACTTTGTCTCTATTTCCAGCGAGCATGGCAAATCTCTTGTTAAAATTATAATAGAATAATCATTTATTTTTAATGAAATTGAAACAGGATAATATGAAAAAATTCGCTCAAACAAAACTAGGCTACGGCAATCCAAAAGGCGATTTTTGGTTCATTTAGTCCAAAAGAAGGAGGCAGTGAAGCGTCTCTGCAAGATCGCATGAACGATTGGACTAATTAAATATCAGAAAAAGTTTGTTTGAAATCAGGTCTTTTTAATCTTTATAGATTAAAAATCAATTTTAAACTTATATTTCTCCCCATATTGAAAACACCATTCCTTAAAAATAAATATACTAATAACTTTTCCCTCAGAAACATCTTGGGTAGAAATTCGTGCTTGATTTGCTATTCCCCCTTAAAAACAAGCGCCTAAAGAAAAATTAAAGGTTCTTCCATTTCCAGGAAGTATTCCTGGGCCAGGATATCCTGTTGCTCTTCTGCTTGCATA
>CAMDFC010000102.1 GCA_945897185.1 Chitinophaga pinensis
CCAATCTCCTTTTTCACAAGCATCGGCATAACTATTGAGTTGGTAGATGGTCCTACCCCGCTCTCCGCGCAAACGGGCTTCGGGCAGGTTGGTTTCACGCATGGTAGTTTCGATAAGCATATCACCGATTGCCTCTATTTCTTGAGCGATAGTCCTCATCAGCATAGCTCGCTGCTTGATGGAATACTTTTTATAAAACTTAAAGGCAGTGTTGGAGCGATGCATGGCATCACTCACTTCAATTAGGGTAGCATCTTTAAACATGGGAAAATATTGGGTACTTATTTATTACAATTTATAGGGATGGTCGCGTTGCAATTCCGGTTTCTATAATCTTCAACACACGATCACGCTCAGCACCTTCCAAAGGCAAGCGTGGTGCGCGAACATATTCTGAACCAATTCCAGTTTGTGTAGCTGCAAGCTTGATGTATTGCACCAACTTAGGATGAATATCCAATTCTAGCAAAGGCATAAACCATCTGTATATCTTAATAGCTTCATCCAATTTGCCAGCTTTCACCAAGTTATACATCACTACTGTTTCTTTTGGGAATGCGTCAACAAGTCCCGCAACCAAACCATCCGCCCCAAGTGCCAGCTCTTCGACAGTCAGCGTATCAACTCCACACAAAATTGCGAAGCGATCATTGAATCTGTTTTTCAAGCGGGTTACATTGGTTACATCACGTGTAGACTCTTTTAGTGCATTGATATTGGGGACATCAGCAAGTTCGGCAAACATATCCAGCGTTACTTCAATTTTATAATCGACAGGATTGTTGTATATCATAACAGGTAAATCCATGCTGGTGGCCACTGTTTTGAAAAAAGTCACGGTTTCTTTATCATCCGACTTATAACGCATAGGGGGCAAAAGCATCAACCCACTTGCACCCCATTCTTTTGCAAGTTTAGCTTGTCTTACTGCTTCTTTGGTGGAACCTTCGGCGATATTCATAATAACAGGTAATTTACCTGCCAAGTAACCAACTGAAAATTTTACCAACTGTTCTTTCTCCTCAAGGGTAATGGTGCTTGCTTCACCAAGAGAACCACCAATAATTATACCACTTACTCCTGCATCTACCTGGGCTTTCAAATTAATTTCATACATCCCAAGATCCAATTGATCTTGTGCATCAAAAGGAGTGAGCAAAGCCGGGAAAACGCCCTTCCATTCAAAAGAAGCCATACTGTTTTGTTTTTTCAAACTTAACGAAAATATAGGAGTTGTTAATGAATTAGTAGCCGCTTGTGTAATAGGTAAGTAAAAGTCATCAATAGGCACAAGAAGTGGTTATCTTTAAAACTCTAATTATTAGTTGAGGAAAATTTGACAGAACAAGAATTGATTTATCGTTTAAAGGCAGGTGATGAAATCGCATTCAAACACCTGGTGGAGTCCAGACAATCTTTGGTCTTCAATACCGTTTTGGGCTTTTTACAAAGCACGGAGGATGCCGAAGATGTGACCCAAGATATTTTTGTGAAGATTTTTGAATCCATTCAGCAATTCAAAGGGGAATCTGCACTTTCTACTTGGGTTTATCGGGTAGCGGTAACCAGTGCATTAGAATTCATTCGAAGGAAAAAGAGGAAAAAAAGGTTTGGCTTCTTGAGTCCCATTTTAGGAGAAAATAATGAACCTACCCTTGAGCTGCCGGACTTTAATCATCCTGGGGTAACGTTAGACAACAAAGAAAAAGCATCAATTTTATTCAAAGCAATTAAAGAACTACCTGAAAATCAACAGATTGCATTTGTTTTAAATAAAGTGGAGGGCCTTAGTTACCAAGAAGTGGCGGATATTATGAAATCCAGTCTTTCTGCGGTAGAATCTCTGTTACACAGGGCAAAAACAAACCTTAAAGAAAATTTAAAAAACATGAACAACTTTGACCAATAGCGCAATATCCTTCATAAAAAAACATCTAAATTAGAGTAACAAGCATGAAACCAAATTTTACATCAGAAGAAATAGTCAACAGCCTAGAGGGAATTGAGCGTGCTCAACCGACTCCTTTTCTCTATACACGGGTGCATGCCAGACTGCTTAAACACCAGCATAGTCCTGAGATTAACTTTTTCAAATTTGTAACCAGACCCGCCTTTGTTTTGGGAATGGTGCTCTTGATTGTATTTATGAACGGGTATTTCATGATGAATAGAACCAATTTGTTTGATACCCAAGAAGAAGTTGGTCAATCACTTGCAGTAGAATATGGTCAAAATACCCCAAATCCTTACGATTTAAACGAAGCACCATAATGAGTCAGACAAAATACAAATGGATGGTGTTTTTGGTACTCATTTTGCTCATCAGCAATATGGTACTTGCTTTTTTCTTGTTTTTCGCTAACGACAAAAGAGAGAAAAAGAAGGGCAACCCCGATGAATGGGCGATGAAAATTTACAAGGAAATTGGTTTAGATACTGCACAGATAGAAGTTTTCAAAAAAGAGAAAGACGATTTTTTCAATACCATGCGTCCTATTTGGAATGAAAACAGAAAAACAAAAGACAGTCTATACAAAAAGCTTGAATTGAATTCTTCTGATCTCAATGTTCAAGTCCTGCTCCATCAAATAAGTGATTTGGACCACTATTCAGATTCTTTTACTTTTGCCCATTTCAGCAAACTAAGAGAACTTCTAACGGTTGAACAACAGACTAGATTTGATACCATCATTCCAAAATTGGTCAACCGACCAAGAGGAAGAAGATAAATTATTTTTTCACTTTTTTTATTGCTTCTTCCACCAAAGGCTCTAGTACTTTGTAACCTTCAATAGTGGGATGAACGCCATCTGATGCATAAACTGCTTTCATTCCCTTTTTGTCGTCTACGACTGCACTGTATAGATCCAAATAATAAAAGCCTTGTTCTTCTGCAAAATTTTTGATTGCAGCATTAAGTGCAATTACTTTATCTGCAGGATCTAGTGACGGCCTCCAGTTGAACCTGTTTGCCGGTAAAACAGAACAAAGAACGATTTTGATTTTATTGGCACGGGCCAATTGAGCAATTGACTTGATGTTGTTCAATGTTTTTTCTTCATTATAAGGACCTGTATTTTCTGCTATATCATTAATGCCTGCTTTTAATACAAGTACATCTGGGTGCAGGTTTACAACATCTTCTTGAAAGCGCAACAACATTTGAGGCGTGGTTTGTCCACTTATTCCTCTATCATAATACGGTTTGTCTTTAAAAAATTCAGGGCGACTGTATAACCATCCCTCAAAAATGGAGTTTCCAAGAAAAACCACACGATACTCCCCCTTTTGTTTCTCAGGAACCAACGAGTTTTGCCCTGCATATTGTTTAAAATTTGTCCATTCTTCCCAACCTTCGGTTGTTATATTTTGAGCAGATGCAGAAGAAATAAATAAACTCATGATTAGGCAGGCGTTAATTAAAAAAGACTGTTTCATAATTGCTATTTGGGTTGCATGCGAAGTGAAGCGTCTATGCGAATCGTTTCGCCATTGATGTAATTATTTTCTATGATGTGCCATACAAGTTTTGCAAATTCCTCTGGCCTACCTAATCTTTTTGGATTAGGAATATTGGCAGCCAAAGAATCTTGTGCTTCTTGGGGTAAACCCTCTACAAGCGGTGTGTGAAATACACCTGGTGCAATTGCATTGACTCTTATCCCAAGTGATGCAAGTTCTCTCGCGGCTGGTAAGGTCATCCCCACTATCCCTGCTTTTGATGCTGCATAAGCACTCTGTCCAATTTGTCCCTCGTAGGCTGCAATTGAAGCAGTTGAAATAATAACTCCACGTTGACCATCTTCGTCTGGAGATAGTTTGGCCATTTTTGATGCAGCCAACCTCAACATGTTAAAACTGCCAACAAGATTAACTTGAATAATTTTTTCAAAAAAATTAAGTGGCATTGTGCCTTGTTTACCTATAATTTTAGCAGGAGTAGCAATTCCTGCACAATTGATTAATATGTTTGGCAACCCTATTTCTTTTTCTAAATCATCAAAAAAAGTTGCTGCTGCATTTGCATCAGTTACGTCAAATGAAAAAGCCAATGCACCAATAGCATTCGCATGTTGACTGGCCTTCTCGCTATTTTGATCTACCACAACAACCTTCAATCCTTTTTCTACAAGGAGGCTTGCTGTTGCTGCGCCTAAACCGGATGCACCACCTGTAACAACTGCTATTTTATTTACTTGCATCAACACAAATGGATTTCAAATTTTTAATTTAAGTCAAATTGACTATCCATACAATTCAAAATGGATTGCTTTTTTATCAATACCCATTGCTTGAATTTTTTGACGTGCATCAGTAATCATGTCTTTCCATCCACAAAGAAAGAACTGTGGATGATCTTTTGGTTCTTGTAATAATTGTTCATAAACACCATGAACATATCCGATGTATAATCCCTCTCCCACTTGTTCTTCTCTTGAAAATGTTGGAAAATAGTGCAATCCCGGTAGTTTTTGTTTCAGCTCCATCAATTCATTAAAATAAAGTGCATCCGTAAATTTCCTCGTTCCATAAATAAGAAATATTTCTTTATGCGGTATTTTATTGAGGTGGATATGGTGCAACATCGATCGAAATGGTGCAACTCCTGTACCGGTACAAATCATGAATAAATCTGTGGTGATGGGATCTGGCAATACGAAATGCCCTTGCGGCCCCCTAACTGGAAAGCTTGTCCCTACTTTTGCTTCATTAAAAAGGTAGTTCGTGCCCAGTCCCCCTTCCATCAAAACAATAATCAATTCAAAAACATTGGTTTTATCTGGGGCCGATGCGATTGAGTAACTTCTCCATCTTTTATTTTGTTGCTCGTGTATGGGCAAATCCAGTGTAACAAATTGACCTGGCACAAAATCAAACTGGTCCAATTCGGGTATTTGAATCCAAAATCTTTTGGTTGTAACCGTCTCATTCTCGATTCTGATGATTTGGGCATTGCGCCAAGGTTGTGCCGCCATAGTTGAGCTTTATTAAAAGGGGATAAATACCTTTGTATAAATTAGTCATTTTTTAGCATCTCCCAATTTTAACTTGAGCTATAATTGACGTAAAATAAAAAAGGTCTCATTGCTGA
>CAMDFC010000103.1 GCA_945897185.1 Chitinophaga pinensis
CTCTTCAACAATTGATTTGACAGCACCTCTTGCAACTGGTTTTAGTCCGGTTAATACTAGTAGTAATCAATCGACTTCAGGAAATCTTTCGATGACGTTCAATGAGAATATCTTGAAAGGTACTGGCAACATCTTGATCAAAAGATTCAGTGATAATGTTATCGCAGCAATTATTCCAGTCACTGACGCAAGTGTTACTGTTGTTAATAACACAGTCACCATACCCTATAGTGGCCTAACAATTGGAACTCAATATTGGATAGAAGTGCCATCCGGTATTTTTAGAGATCCAAGTAATAATAACTTCGGAGGAATAAATTCATCAGCCACCTGGTCGTTTACTACTGCAACCGCTGTTGTATCATCCACATTCAAAGTTGTGAACTGGAATATTGAATGGTTTGGTGGTTCTTTAGGTCCGACTGACAACAACTTGCAGCAGGCTAATGTATTGAGAGCGATGCAACAAATGAATGCAGATGTATATGCTTTGGGGGAAATTGTAAATATTACAAATCTTCAGGCTGTTGTAAATGCACTGCCTGGTTACGCGTTTATTCTTGCTGATTTTTGTTCTGCAAGTACAAATGCAACCGGGTGTAGGAGTGATCAGAAGTTGGCTTTTATATATAAAACAAGCACTGTTAGAAGCTTGAACCACAGGGGTATGATGCGGGTAGGAGGAAGTGCTAACGCTTCATATAATTGGAGCAATGGAAGATTTCCATTCTTGATGGAAGCTGATATAGTGACTAACGGATTGACTAACCGCGTTCAGTTTATTACATTACATGCAAAAGCAAATACGGCTGATTTTATTACCTCTTATAACAGAAGAAAAGCCGGCGCTGCTGAATTAAGAGATTCATTGGTGTTGAGAAATCCAACAGGCAATTGGATTGTCTTGGGTGATTATAATGATGATTTAGACAGAACCATTACTACTCAAATTGCTCCTGATATAACGTCGTCTTACTCTTCTTTCTTGAGTGAACCTAGTTTTGTCAATGTTACATTGCCTTTAAGTCTATTGGGACAAAGATCTACTGTTAGCTATCCGGATGTTATTGATCATGTGACCATCTCAGACGAAATGAATCGTTTTTATGTTGCTAATTCTGCAAGAATAATGCGGACGGAAATGGAATCGTTGATACCTGCTTATGGAACGACTACTTCAGATCATTATCCTGTGATGACCGAATATTTATTTAATCAAGCAATAACCAATAGTGCCGTTAATGCTGGTCTAGTTCTTGATGATAAGGTATTGCTTAAGTCAAGAGTATTGCAGACTGGCTTTGAATTGCAGGTTTTTGCTGAAGGGCTCAATGATGTAAAAACTTCTTTCACATTGGTCGATATGCAGGGTAAACGGGCTTCTTCATTCAATGGAACTCCAACAGGTGGAAAGTTAAAAGCCAATTTCAATACACAGCAACTGTCGAAGGGTATTTATATTGTGAATATTCAAAATGGCAATCGTCAATCTACACTAAAAGTGATGTTGAGGTAGGATGATATTATAATTTACAGTTCCCCTTTTTTCAATTGCTCCACCGCATGGTTTGCTGCCCTTGCTGTTAATGCCATAAAGGTGAGTGAAGGGTTTTGTGTACTGGTTGAAGTCATACTCGCTCCGTCGGTAACAAATACATTTTTGCATTCGTGCATGGCATTCCATTTGTCCAGTAGTGATGTTTTAGGGTCCTGTCCCATTCTTACTCCACCCATCTCATGAATGTCGAGCCCTGGCGCTTGTTTGCTGTCGTTTTGCTTGATGGCTTTGCATCCCACTTTGTCAAGCATTTCGGAAGCGGTGTTAAGAAAATCTTTCATGGATTTTACATCGTTGTCGTCATAATCAATTGAGGTAATCAATTGCGGTATACCCCATGGGTCCAATTTGTCTTTACTGAGTCGCACATGGTTGCTTTCCTTTGGAATGGTTTCCCCCTGCATCATCATGCTGATGTTCCATAGTCCTGGTTCACTAGCTGCATTTTTTAACTCGGCCCCAATACCATCATAGTTTCCTACAGAACGATCGGCTCCATAAAACACCATATAGCCTCTTAAAAAATCTGTCTCCTGTTTGTACACATTTCTGAAATTGGGCATCATGGGTTGGGTAGGTCTTCGGCCATAATGGTATTTGTCTTCTGGACCATCATAGGCCGCATTAACGGTGCCTCTGTAATTGTGAAAGGCTACATATTTCCCAAGAAGTCCATTGTCGTTACCCAATCCATTTTGAAATCTATTGGAAGTGGAGTTCAGTAAGATGAGGTTGGTATTAAGACATGCGGCATTGACAAAAATAATTTTTGCGAAATAAGCTGTTGTTTCTTTTGTGATGGCATCAATAACATTTACACCACTTGCTTTTCCGGTTTTTTCGTCATAGATGATCGAATGGACAACCGTATTTGGTGCAATGGTGAGGTTGCCTGTTTTTTGTGCCCATGGAATGGTGGATGAGTTTGAACTGAAGTATCCACCAAATGGACAGCCTCTTTCACACAATGTTCTCGACTGACATTGCGATCTTCCTTGCTCAAGATGAATAGGATTGGGCTTGGTGAGGTGAGCACATCTGCCCTGTACTACAAAACGATCTTTGTAGTTAGACATGATTTTTGAAGCCAATGTTGTTTCTACGCAATTCATTTCCCAGGCGGGCAGCGATTCGCTATCTGGTAAGGTTTCAATACCATCTCTATTTCCACTGATGCCAGCAAATTTTTCAACATGTGCATACCAAGGTGCAAGGTCGTCATAACGAATAGGCCAATCGACGGCAAAGCCATCTCTTCCTGGTCCTTCAAAATCATATTTACTCCAGCGTTGTGTCTGACGTGCCCAAAGCAAAGATTTACCTCCAACCTGATAACCCCTGATCCAATCGTAAGGTTTTTCCTGTATGTAAGGATGATCGTTGTCCTTCACAAAAAAATGTTCTGTCGCTTCCCCAAATGCATAGCAACGACTCACCACTGGATTTTCTTTTGTCACAGCCAGCGGCATTTTATTGTGGTGTTTAAAAACCCAGTTTGGTGTAGTTGCAGTAGGGTAGTCCTTCAAATGCACCACATCTTTTCCTCTCTCAATCATTAAGGTCTGTAGTCCCTTTTCACACAGCTCTTTTGCAGCCCATCCGCCAGATATTCCAGAACCAATTACAATAGCATCAAATGTATTTGCTGCTTTGCCTTTTACATTGAGGTTGATTGAAGTACTATCGTTTGTCATGAATTGAATTTACAAATAAACTGATTAAAAATAGGCAAACAATGTTCTTCAATTTTTATAAGAAAAATCTTATTGATTAAGTTCATATATTTGCTCTCCTGTAAATAAATGGGGAATTAGCTCATCTGGTAGAGCGTTTGCATGGCATGCAAAAGGTGACCGGTTCGATCCCGGTATTCTCCACAAGAGTCAGCATGACCTGCTGACTTTTTTTATATATGGAATTTGTCGTTTACATTCTCTACTCTGCTTACTTAGACAAGTACTATGTTGGACACACACAAAATCTGTCTGACCGTCTGTATAGACATAATAATTCCGGAAGCAAGTCAACAAAGAATACATCTGATTGGAAAGTTGTTCACACTGAATCATTTCAAGACAGACCAATAGCATATAAACGGGAGCTTCAAATTAAAAAAATGAAAAGCAGAAAATATATTGAACAGCTCATCGCAAAAAATTGAGTAGAGCGTCCCGATGCGGAGCATCGGGAAGGTGACCGGTTCGATCCCGGTATTCTCCACAAAATATAAAAAGCCATCATTGATTATGATGGCTTTTTTGTTGAAGTTATAATTTAAGGGGACTATAAGCTCTTTTCGTAATCACCAGTCTTAGGTTTCAAGTCTCCAATGATGATGCGGATTAGGTCGATTAATGCCCATATTCCTAAACCACCCAAGGTGAGCAATTGAATGATACCAATTGTTGTGTAACCAAGATAGAACCTATGGATACCAAGAACGCCTAAAAACAAGGCAAGGAGAAGTGCTACAAGCTGACTTTTTCCTCCGCCTTCTGCATTTGCTTCTTTCTTCATTTGCTTGGTCGCGATTTTAAGTCCAATTTTTTCTTTTAAATTAAGTTTGCTTCCCTTGAATTGCTCCAATTGTGCTTTGGCTTCTTTGTAGTCGGCCGACAAGCTCGCTGGTACAACTGGTGTAGTTGAAGGAGGAATTGCAGATGTCAATAACAACATCAAAACTGGGAGTAGTAGTAAAAGTTTTTTCATGATAGCAGTTTTTGGTTAGTTTAAATTAAGGAATATTCTTCAAAAAGACTTTAATTGCGGCCGATTTTTTTAAATCAGATGAAAACAAGACTTCGCTGGTTTTACTGGCTGATGAAATCGTAATCAGTCCTGTATTTGGTGGAATCTCTCCTAGAGTTTCAGCATAAAACTCAATCTCAAACTGTGTGACTGCTAAAGCTTTTAATACATAAGCAAGTGGGGTGGCAGTCAATTTGATTTTATCAAATACGACCTGTCTATTTATAATTAAGCTGATTACATCTCCATCAATTACCCCATTATCGTAAATCTTTATCATTACACTATCCTCTTTGAATCTGAATGTATTCAATAGTTCAATGTCTCTTTGTTCGATTTTTCTCTGGTCATTGATTTTTGCTGGTGCTGGAATTATTGTTGTTCTTGGAAGCTCTTCTGGTTTGCTTAGCGTTATTGTTGCTGGGCTACTTTCTACTTCCTTCGTTATTGTTGTTGTGCTTTCTTTTGTAGCAGCGGCTTTATTCTTCTTTTCTTTAACAAATTGTAACGAAACTGTTCCGGAACCACAATCTTTGATATCCTTGTTGCTGGAGGTAAAGCTGCCTTGTAGCCTGTCATTGTTCTTTTTTAAACTCAGCTTCATCAAGCACACACTGCCAGTTCCTTTGTAGTTTGTTTTTACAAGTGCTGATTCCAGGATAATGAAATTGTTACTATTGACAATGCCTTTGAATTTTG
>CAMDFC010000104.1 GCA_945897185.1 Chitinophaga pinensis
ACATGCCATAATGGGACCAAACGGTTCAGGAAAAAGTACTTTGGCTTCTGTGTTGGCAGGACGTGAAGATTATGAAGTAACAAGCGGTTCGGTTGATTTCATGGGGAAAAATCTTTTAGAATTGGCTCCTGAAGACCGTGCAAAAGAAGGATTGTTTTTGGCTTTTCAATATCCAGTAGAAATACCTGGAGTAAGCACCACCAACTTCATGAAGGCCGCTGTTAATGAGAAAAGAAAGTACCTAGGTGAGCCTGCTTTAGATGCTGCACAATTCCTCAAGATCATGAAAGAGAAAATGAAGTTGGTTGAAATTAACCAATCTCTCCTATCCCGTTCATTGAATGAAGGTTTCTCAGGTGGTGAAAAGAAAAGAAACGAAATCTTCCAAATGGCAATGCTAGAACCAAAGCTTGCAATTTTAGATGAAACTGATTCTGGATTGGATATTGACGCACTAAGGATCGTAGCCAATGGAGTAAACCAACTTCGTACAAAAGACAATGCATTCTTGATTGTAACACACTACCAGCGTTTGCTTGATTATATTGTACCAGATTTTGTACACGTACTTTATAACGGAAGGATTGTACGTTCCGGCACCAAAGAATTGGCATTAGAGCTTGAAGAAAAAGGATATGATTTTATCAAGGCAGAAGTAGAAGCAAACAACGCGTAAACAGAAAAGTGAAATTGAAAATCATGGAGGCAACAACGCTATTACAAAATGCATTTGACAAGCAAATCAACAACTCAGATAGTCTGGGTGTTTTTCATGCTGATAACTGGAAAAACTATGCTTCATGGGGACTACCCGCCATTAAGCATGAAGAATGGAAATATGCTAGAATCAAAAATGTCTTCAACGATAAAATGATTCTTAGTGATGCCACTACGATAAATGCAGAAAGCATAAAACCACATTTACTAAAAGGGAATCTTTCAAATAATGCCATCCTTTTTATTAATGGCATTTACAACGCAACGCTAAGTAGCATTTCAGAATCAGCTACCACAATTGAGGTAAAACCCTTATCTGTGGCTGCAGAAGATGAAGACGCTGCTTTTGTAAAAGAACATCTTGGACATAGTCAAAAATACCACCCAGATGGCATAAACGCGCTAAATGCAGCATTTGCTTCAAGTGGCGTGTACATCAAAATAAAGAAAGGTAAAAAAGTAGTTCACCCGGTTGTTGTTTACCACATAACAGATACCACAACTGGTTTCATGTTCAGTCAGCCTCGCATATTGGTAAATGCAGAAGCCGCATCAGAAGTCGTTTTACTCGAAACCTATATTAGGTTGGGTAGTAACGAGAGTTTGACCAATGAGGTATTTGAAATCTGTGCCGCAAAAGATGCTATCGTCAATTACATTAAAATACAGAACGAAGGGAGAAATGCCAATCATGTAGGTACCACCCATATTAGACAACTGGAAAAATGCGTTACAAATGCAGTAACGTTTACGCTAAGTGGCAAACTGGTTAGAAACAACCTCAACATGGTGATGGAAGCAGCAAATAGTGAAACTCACATGTACGGATTGTATTTATTAAATGGAGAAACCCTGGCAGACAACCATACCATCGTAGATAACCAGCAACCGAATTGCTTGAGCAATGAGTTGTATAAAGGCATCATGGATGAAAAATCGACAGGCGTTTTCAATGGTAAAATTTTTGTTAGACAGGATGCACAAAAAACCAATGCCTATCAATCGAACAAAAACATACTTATTGGCGAAGATGCATCAGCAAATACAAAACCGCAGTTGGAAATTTTTGCAGACGATGTAAAATGTTCTCATGGATGTACTGTGGGTAAACTCGACCAAGATGCATTGTTCTATTTGAAAGCACGCGGTCTCTCTGAGCAAAATGCAAAAGCACTGTTGCTTCATGCATTTGCAATTGACATACTTGATCAAATTAAAAATGAAGAAATTAGGAACTATGCTGATAAACTTATTTCTGAGCGTTTATCCTATAATTTCTAACCAATGAGCAACCCAACTTCATACGATGTAGCCACTTTAAGAAACCTGTTTCCCATCCTTCATAGAAAGGTGAAAGGTAAGGATCTGGTTTATTTAGACAATGCCGCCACATCGCAGAAGCCGATACAAGTAATTGATGCCTTGGTGCATTATTACACCCATTACAATGCAAACATCCATCGCGGATTGCATACATTGGCAGATGAAGCTACAGCTGCTTATGAAGCAGCTAGAGTAGCTGTTCAGCAATTTATTGGTGCAGCATTCCACGAAGAAATAATTTTTACAAAAGGCACTACAGAAAGTATCAACATTGTAGCAAGGTCATGGGGCTCTGCATTTCTGCAAAGAGGAGACGAAATCATCATTTCTTCCTTGGAACACCATGCTAATATTGTCCCCTGGCAAATGATTGCCGAAGAAAAAGGAGCCATCCTCAAGGTGATACCAATGGACGATAATGGTGTTTTAGACATGGGTGCTTATAGCAACATGTTGAGCGAGAAAACCAAATTCGTTTCCATTATCCATGTTTCCAATGCCCTAGGGATTATCAATCCAGTTGAAGAAATCATCGCATTGGCGCACGAAAAAAACGCTTTGGTATTGCTTGATGGCGCACAATCCTGTGTGCATTTGGATATTGATGTGAAGAAACTCGACTGCGATTTTTATGTGTTCTCTGGGCATAAAATATACGGACCAACTGGCGTTGGTGTGCTTTATGGCAAAAGGGAACTGTTGGAAAAGATGCCCCCCTTTTTAGGTGGTGGTGAAATGATTAAAGAAGTCACTTTCGAGAAAACAACCTACAATGAATTGCCATTTAAGTTTGAAGCAGGTACACCCAATATTGCGGATGTAATTGTATTGAAGCCAGCAATTGATTTCATCAACAATTATGGTAAAGCAAACATAAGAGCACATGAAGAAGAATTACTTGCTTATGCAACAAGCAAATTAAAAGAGATAGAAGGATTGAAGATCATTGGCGATGTTCAAAATAAAATAAGTGTGATTTCGTTTGTTATTGAAGGTGTTCACCCGCAAGATCTGGCAATCTTGCTAGACAACCAGGGAATAGCAGTCAGAACAGGTCACCATTGCGCGCAACCACTCATGCAACGACTAGGTATTGTGGGCACAACCCGTGTTTCCTTTGCAGCTTACAATACCCTAGCAGAAATTGAAGTGCTCATTGCTGCGCTTCACAAATCATTAAAGATGCTTAGGTAAAATGGATACTGGAAAAACCATAAAAGAAATTGAGCAAGCGCTGATAGAAGACTTTGCCATGTTTGAAAACTGGGAAGACAAATACGAATACCTTATTGACATTGGCAAAAAGCTTGAGCCACTAGATCCCATTTATAAAAAAGAAGAATTAAAAATCAAAGGATGTCAATCGAGCGTGTGGGTCCACTCCTACCTAAAAGACGGAAAGGTATTTTTTGAGGGGGACAGTGATGCCATAATTGTAAAGGGACTGGTGAGTATGATGATTATGGTCTTGAGCGGACAAAAGCCAGCAGAAATTGTACACGCTGAACTTGGATTCATCAACAGCATCGGGTTGAGTTCACATCTTGCACAAACCAGATCAAATGGACTCCGTTCCATGATTAAGCAAATGAAATTAGAGGCCAGTGTATTTGAGGGATTGCAATCCAACAACCAATAAATAAACAGTCATTGAAAACAGAAGCACAAATAAAAGAGGAAGTAATAGAAAAGATCAAAACGGTCTTCGACCCTGAGTTGCCTGTCAATATTTGGGAACTGGGACTTATTTATGAAGTTAATGTTGTGCCGATAAACAATGTCCAGGTCATCATGACCCTCACCGCTCCTAGTTGTCCAGCCGCACAGTCTCTACCCCATGATGTAGACCAAAAAATTCGCGAGGTAGAAGGCATCAACGACGTGTTTGTAGAAATCACCTGGTCTCCCGCCTGGAACAAAGACATGATGAGTGAAGAAGCCAAATTGGAATTGGGTTTCCTGTAATTCACTTTAAATAACAGGCTCTGAAGCAATAGCTACCCATGCAGCAATTAATATTACAAAAAGAATTGTAGCAACTCCAAATCCCCACCATGCGCCTTCAATTCTTTTCTTTTGGCCACCATCTTTAAAAGCAACATATGCTAAAAGCAATCCAATAGCACCAAGAAAAAATCCTAGCGCAAATCCACCAAAAAAACTTCCTCCCGATCCCTCATACATGCTATTGAACTTTCTCTCATACTTAGAACGAAGATTCCTATTTTCATCGAGCATCTTTACACTCTTTTTTTGCATTCTTTCAAAAGCAAATTTCTCTAATTTAGAAGCTTTGTGACCCAACGTTGTTTCATATTCATTAAACGTCATAGTAGAAAACTTCTTAATTGACTCTAATCCAACTTTTTCTCCAGAATGTTCGATAATTACCTTTGAAGGAGGCAAAATTGCAGCACGTGTAACAAATACTGTATTAAGGACTATTAAAAAAATAAGGATCTTTTTCATGTGTAAATGTTTGGATATCTTGAAAATAGAAAAAAATATTGGGAAAATTATAGTCCATACAACTTAAATAGTAAGAATACAATTCATTGTCAGAATGAAATCATATTCAATTACTATCTTTAAAAAGATGATTTTTTTTACAAAAAACCAATTTAAACTACTATTTATCCTCCTTTTGGTTTTCCCAGCTTCAAAGATCTGGGGTCAATCTATATTGGGAATTTGGTCCGGCACAATTAATCAAAATTCCATTGTTTATAATTATACACTTGAAATCAATAAAAATACCAAGGATAGCATTTTTGGAATTACAATAAGCAGCAGCAAAGAATTTTACAGCGAGACAAAATTCAAAGGAATTATTAATGGTAACAATTTCAATATCCTAGAATCAGCGCTTGTAAAAACAAACTACAAAGGAACAGGCAGTGTGTGCTTGATGAAGCTGAGTTTAAAAAAGAACAATGACAGGCT
>CAMDFC010000105.1 GCA_945897185.1 Chitinophaga pinensis
CGAATTATTTTTCATGTAGGCGCAAATAATATTCGCTCGCAAAAGGCGATGGAGAAATTGGGGGCTGTGAATCTCGGACTAGAAGAAGTGGCCTATTATGGTGAAGCCACCAGGACGAACATCGTTTACGCCATTTATAGAGATGCAAGAAGTATTTAGCAAAAAAAGATATCCGAAGGTAATTCCAATTCCTGTTTGAAGATCTTAGCTGTTTCCAAAGTCAAAGGCTTTCGTTTATTCAAAATAGAAGAAATATATCCTTTACTTCCAATCTTCCCAATCAGGTCTTTATTTCTAATACCTTTTTCAAGCATTTTCAATTTAATTAATTCAATAGGATCTGGGTATTCAATAGGGTAATGTTGATCCTCGTAGTGTTTGATTAAAACCAATAATAATTCAAGCTCTTCACCCTGTGGACTATTCTTCTTTACTTTTTTTGATAAAAGCGAATCTGCAATAGTCAAGTATTCATTGTATTGCTTCTTATTTTTTATGACTTTAAATTTCATTCTCTTGCTCTTATATTGAACATGTAAAATTAATAAAAGTTTTTCAATAGAAAACAAATACTAATTTCAAAACATTTTGGATTTACAAAATGAGAGTAAAACTGAAGGGGTTGGTTGATTTTCTTTTCGGGTTGAGTTATTTACTCTTTTTCTTCTTCATCTCCGCTTTCAACATGTTCTCCGCTACGCGGAATTTTACAATGTCTTTGATGAGTTTCTTCGGCAACTTGCTGCCATGCGGAAATTGGATGGTGGATTTTGAAGTGACTAATGCAGTAGTCTGACTGGCAAATTCTTTTAAGGCAGATGGCATGGGATAAATGGCCATGTGCTTTTCCCAATGAGCATAATAAACGACAATACCATGTAGCTTGACTGCCGGCATGCCGTAACTCATGCAAGATTCTCCACCTGGAATGTTTGCAATAATTAATTGATGAAACTCTTCAAATGCTTTTCTATTTGCAGCTGGGATGGCTTTGATGTAGGCGTCGACGGTCAAGAGTTTTGTATCCTTCATGCGACTAATTTACAAACTCATGATAAAAAGCCGACAAAAATTCCATCGTCTCTGATCTCAATGGGGTAGGTGCGCATGTTGTAGCCTTCGCCAGTTACATTATAACCAATTTTTAAAGTAAACTTGTATTTGTGTAAGGGACAAACAGCATTGCCCTGGGCATCTAAATAGCCGTTGAC
Source organism: Chitinophaga pinensis (assembly GCA_945897185.1). Classification (GTDB taxonomy): domain Bacteria; phylum Bacteroidota; class Bacteroidia; order Chitinophagales; family Chitinophagaceae; genus Pollutibacter. Next base: position 1,212 of record CAMDFC010000105.1, read on the forward strand.
CATCTTGGCGCCGGCATGCGGACAAATAGCTTGAAACGCGAAAAGCGTTTCTTTATAAAGAGCAAGGCAAATGGTTTTTTCTGCAATTGCTAATTCAATAATGGGAAAATTTCCAAAGCCCAAGCTTTGTATATCTGAAGCAACGAAATGCCAATTGTAAATCTTATTGCTCATAGTCGAACGACTGATAACCGGTCTTATAAGGGTAACGTTTTGTATACATCTCCCTCACCTGATTTAAAATACTGGTTCTAAGTACATCAATTTCTCTTCTTTCAGTTGCAGATACAAATACACAACGCGATTGTGTGTCGTTCTGCCATCTATCTTTCAATTCATGCAACAAACCTTCTTTTACTTCAGGATCTAACCACTCGTCAAATGTGCGCTCTTCATACAGGTCCATTTTATTGAAAATAGTAATCATTGGTTTATCACTGCATCCCAATTCATTCAAGGTGTTGTTGACTACTTTCATCTGATCTTCATACTGCGGATGTGAAATATCCACCACATGCAAAAGAATATCACTCTCTTTTACTTCATCCAAGGTGCTCTTGAAGCTTTCAATCAAGTGGTGGGGAAGTTTGCGAATAAATCCTACCGTATCACTCAAAAGAAACGGGGTATTCTCAAAAACTATTTTTCTTGTAGTGGTATCCAATGTTGCAAATAATTTATTCTCTGCCAACACAGCACTCTTGCTCAATAAATTCATCAAGGTAGATTTACCAACGTTGGTATATCCTACCAAAGCAACACGTATAAATTCTCCTCTGTCTTTTCTCTGTGTATAGGCTTGCTTCTCTATCTCAGAAAGTCTTCTGCGAAGAAGCGAAATCTTCTCTCTAACAATTCGTCGGTCAGTTTCAATTTCAGATTCACCCGGACCTCTCGTGCCGATACCTCCACCTAAACGTTCAAGGTGTTTCCACATACCACGAAGTCTTGGTAAGATGTATTGGTACTGCGCCAATTCTACCTGTGCTTTTGCTTGTGCTGTTTTTGCACGTCGTGCAAAAATGTCGAGTATCAAATCACTACGATCAATGGTCTTAATATTGGTGGCCTTTTCAATATTTGAAATCTGCGCACCAGTCAGTTCATCATCAAAAATTAAAACACTGATGTCTTTACCGGCAGCATAGTTTTTAATTTCTTCGAGCTTTCCTTTACCAAGGTAGGTTTTGGAATCTGGATGTTGTAATTTTTGAATGAAGGTTTTAGCTGTCACCGCTCCGGCTGTTGTAGCTAAAAAGGCAAGCTCTTGCAGGTATTCGTTTACCTGATGGTCCTTTTGTTCTTTCAAAGCAACTCCAACAAGAATTGCTTTTTCAGACGATTGGAAAAGATTCGATTTTTCTAACAATACATAATTATTTTATAATCCACTTATGGCAAGGCCAACAGAGAATGGCCTAACAACCGGACCTTGACCTTCTTTGAAAAAGTCTGTTACTGTATAACTACCAAATACACTGATGTTACCGTATCCAACTCGACCAATTAAGGCAAATCTTGTGGTATTGAAAAAACGTTTATCTTTTTCTTTTGTGAAGTATCCACCAGTACCAGTTGCATCTAAGTCGATTTTCGATTTCACCTTCGCATCAATCATAGTACCTACTTTCACACCAAATGCCAATTTCCAACCTTTGTTCATGTTTTCAGGGTTGGTAGAATAGCGAACTTCAACTGGAGCTTCAACATAACCAGTTACAAGCTTGTGTTTTTTGTATTTCACAATGGTATCGCGTGTGAAACTAACACCACTTCTGTTGTTTAAATCGACAGTCATTTGATCAAAAAAGATGTTGTCTGTCCCAATACCCGGACCAACTGCAACGCTCAAACGAGGGTTTGTTTTGAAAGGGAAATCAAATAGAAAATAACCATTAAAGGTTTTATTGAAAACTTTTGTGGTGATATTACCCGGTTTTCCAGCCCATCCCGCCAAACCAAATTGCAACATAAAATGATCAGAAGAACGCTTAGATAGGTCCATTTTGCTGAAATCCTTCTTGGGTTTAGGCACTTTCGGAGTAGCTACTTTTTCTGCTTTGGGGGTTTTTCCTTTTTCAGGTGCAGTTACAGTAGGGGCAGTATCTTGAGCGAATCCATTGATTGTAAGGGCAAGAAACAGAATTCCAACTATCTTTTTCATGGTCTATTTTATGGTATCAAAAGTATTCTCAACAGGGTTAACGAAAGGTTAAGGTTGAGGTAGGCAAAGGTAAATCATTTAAGGGGAATGAACACAGCCTAACCGATGATGGTCCTGAAGGTGAGGTTAATCCTCAAACTATTGATTTTTTTACTTGGTGGCAGCCTATGTAACCAATGGGATTGGGTGGACCCTTTCATAACCAGCAAACTTCCATGATCCAATAGTAAATCGACTTTTTCCTCTTTTTGTTTGTGTTTGAAACAGAATTTCCTTGGCGCACCAAAACTGATGGATGCAATGGCACCCTCTTTTTTCAGTTCCTTCTCATTATCAGTATGCCATCCCATCCCTTCTTCTCCACTGTGGTACAAATTGAGCAAACAGGAATTATAGGTTTCACCTGACGCCTCTTCAATTTTATCTTTTATGGCTTGTAAAATTGGTGTCCAGGGTAATGCTGTTTTCTTCACATGAGAATAGGTGTAATTGAATGGTTCATTACCATACCAGGCTACTTTTCTTTTGGTGATGATTTTTTTGCCGAACATCATCACCTCATCGTGTTCCCAGAAAATATCTTCAGACAAGGCGTTTAAAAAATGATCTGCTTCAGCTCGACAAAAAATCATCCCATGGTAATTGACGATACCATCAAAAGGCAATAAATTTTTATTGGCATCTGCTGCAGGTTCCTCAAAAAGTGTAGCTTGTCTCTTTTCCATACAAGGATGCTAAATTAGAGCAATGCGCTTTGATTGGTTAGCTTTCTAACCGATCTGTTCTTTTGGTGCCATCATACAATTCATACTCCAATAACCTACAATCTATTGTGGCATTGAAAAACTCAATACGCCTGGAAGGTTTGAGTCTTATGGCTTTTGCCAATTCAAGGTTTCCGGTAAACACATATCCCGTTTTACCTTTGCATTTTTGTTTCAGAAAATCACCAATTCTTGCATAAGTAGTTTGTAATTCAGTTTCATCACCCAATCGCTCTCCGTATTCAGGATTGAACATCACAACACCATCGCCTTCGGGAATGAAAGTATCCTCAAAATCGCAAACCTCAAAATCAATCAAATGGTCTACACCAGCTGCTTCTGCATTGATGCGTGAGATATTGATGGCCTTTTCGCTAATATCTGATGCTATAATTTTCAAATTGGGTATTTGAATGATTTCATCTTCAAGCTTTGCGCGTTCATCCAGATACATCGACCTCTCAAAGTCGAGGATGTGCATGAATGCATAGTTATCGCGAAGCAAGCCGGGTACTCTTTTTGTTGCGATCAACGCAGCTTCTATTGCAACGGTACCAGCGCCACACATGGGGTTGATGAAGGTTCCTGTTTGCTCCCACTTGGAAGAAAGAATGGTTGCTGTAGCCAATGCTTCCAACATGGGAGCTTGTCCGGGTAATTTCCTATACCCATGTTTCGCCAGTGTTTCTCCGGTGGTATCAATAAAAATTTCAGCGATATCGTTTTTCCAAAAAAGATAAATAAC
>CAMDFC010000106.1 GCA_945897185.1 Chitinophaga pinensis
CCATATAGGGCACGTACATATTGGCGTCTTACTGTCCCATTTTCGTAATCCATCTGAAGTGTTTAAAGCCAGTCGTAAGACATTAGAACAAATACCAGGTATTGGTGAAGTACGGGCTACAGAAATAAAAAGGTTTAAAGATTATAAACGTATCGAATCCGAATTGGCCTTTACCGTAAAAAACAATATTTCTATTCTTGTTAAACACACGAATAATTATCCTAAAAGACTAGAGAACTGTATTGATGCTCCGCATGTACTTTATTACAAAGGGACTGCCAATTTGAACCAGCGTCAGGTGGCAGCGGTTGTTGGAACGCGCGCACCCACTGACTATGGTAAAGATAGGGTTACAGAGTTGGTAACCTCACTTACAGATCTTGGTGTTATGGTTGTAAGTGGACTGGCCTACGGAATTGATACACTGGTGCATAGGGATTGTATCAAAAAAGGAGCCCAAACAATTGGAGTGCTAGGGCATGGACTTGATCAAATTTATCCCTCATCCAACAGAGAGATGGCAATTGAAATGATTAGGCAAGGAGGTTTACTCACAGAATTTATGCACAATACCAAGCCCGATAGACAGAACTTCCCCAAAAGAAACAGAATTGTAGCTGGAATGGTAGATGCTGTAATTGTTGTTGAAAGTGGCGAAAAAGGAGGTAGTCTGATTACCGCAGAAATTGCAAACAGTTACAATAAAGATGTGTTTGCATTTCCCGGAAGAACAATCGACCTTGGTAGTATGGGTTGCAATCATTTGATTAGGACCCATCGGGCAAATTTGATCACTTCTGGGCTAGATTTCATTGAATTCATGAACTGGGATCCAAACATAAAAAAGAAAAAATCAATCCAAGTTGAACTTTTTCTCTCCCTGGAAGGGAAAGAAAAGGAACTCTATGAACTCATCTTGGCAAGAGAGCCAGTGGCTATTGATGACTTGATTGTGCAAAGCGGACAAAAATCGAGTGAGGTTTCTGCACAATTGTTTTCCTTGGAAATGAGGGGGTTAGTGGCAATTAGACCAGGAAAATTATATGCGGCTGTCTATAGATAAGTGGTTTTTTAAATTTTTACTATCTTCGCATATGGCAACAAGAATTCAACAATTACCCAAATTTTTTGGAGAAGGTCTAACCTTCGATGATGTACTCCTAGTTCCATCTTATTCTGATGTGCTTCCAAGTGAGGTTAATATTTCAACCCAATTAACCAAAGACATCAGACTAAATGTACCCCTGCTGTCTGCAGCAATGGATACCGTTACTGAATCTACACTGGCCATTGCATTGGCTCGTGAAGGTGGAATTGGTATACTTCATAAGAACATGAGTATTGATAAGCAAGCTGAACAAGTGCGCAAAGTAAAAAGAAGCGAAAGTGGCTTGATCATTGATCCTGTAACCTTGCATGTGAATGCGACCATCGCAGACGCATTAAAATTGATGAAAGAAAATAAAATTGGCGGAATTCCAATTGTTGATACTTCGAATAAATTGGTGGGGATACTTACCAACCGCGATTTGAGGTTTGAGACCAACAAAGCAAAGAAAGTAAGCGAGGTGATGACCAAAGAAAATTTGGTTACAGCGCCTGAGGGAACTGACTTGCAAAAAGCAGAAAAAATCCTTCAGAATTATAAAATTGAAAAGTTACCTGTTGTAAAAAAGAATGGGCAGTTAATCGGACTAATCACGTATAGGGATATACTACAGTTGCAAAGTCATCCCCTTGCGGTAAAAGATGAATTTGGAAGACTGCGTGTGGGTGCTGCTCTTGGAATTACAAATGACATGTTGGATAGAACTGCAGCATTACAGCATATAGGGGTAGATATAGTTTGTTTAGATAGTGCGCATGGACATACCAAAGGTGTTGTGGAATCGCTTAAGCTATTGAAAAAGAATTTTAAAAAACTAAGAGTAATAGCTGGAAACATAGCAACAGCAGCAGGTGCTAAAGCATTGGCTGAAGCAGGTGCTGATTGTGTAAAAGTGGGTATTGGTCCGGGTTCTATTTGTACCACACGTATTGTTGCTGGAGCCGGTGTTCCTCAAATAACTGCCATTTTAGAAGCAGCATCTATGCTTAAAAAAATGAAAGTACCCATCATCGCTGATGGTGGAATACGCTATACTGGAGATTTTGTAAAAGCGTTAGCTGCTGGTGCATCCACTGTAATGATGGGTGGTGTTTTTGCAGGCGTTGAAGAGAGTCCGGGTGAAACCATCATCTACGAAGGACGGAAGTTTAAACAATATCGTGGAATGGGTTCTTTAGGTGCCATGCAGCAGGGCAGCAGCGATCGCTATTTTCAAGATGTACAAGAGGGTGTAAAAAAATTAGTACCTGAAGGTATTGAAGGCCGTGTTCCATTTAAAGGCAATCTTAGTGAAATTGTTACCCAATTTGTAGGGGGACTAAGAGCAGGAATGGGATATTGTGGAGCAAGAAATTTAGATGAATTGCAAAAGGCTCAATTCATAAAAATTACCAATGCTGGAATGCGTGAAAGTCATGCTCATGATGTAGCCATAACCAAGGAATCACCAAACTACAGTCGCTAACTTTTTTTGAACCGAATGAAACACATATCAATTCTTTTGGTTCTGTTGTTATTTGGACGCTATGCCTCCGCTCAAGAGACACCCAGTGCCCTACGTGTTAGCTTGGTTACTTGCTCACCGGGTACTGAACTTTATTCTGTATTCGGGCACAACGCGTTACGCATTGTGGATTCAGCGGCAGGTACGGATATTGCGTATAATTTCGGGACTTTCAATTTCGATGATCCGGATTTTTATACCAAGTTTGTTCGCGGCAAGCTTATGTATTTTTTGAGTCAAGAAAATTTCAGTGATTTTCTATATGCATATAGTTATTTTAAAAGAGGAGTTACTGAGCAAGTTTTAAATCTTACAGATGCAGAAAAGAAAGCCATTCAACAAGCGCTTTTTGAAAATCTTTCTGAAGAGAATAGGTATTATAAATACGATTTCTTCTATGACAATTGCTCCACAAGATTAAGAGATATTATTTTTAAATCTAAGTCCAGCCAAGCTTTTAATCCTCCTACCTTTCTTTCGGAAGAGTTAACCTTTAGGGATCACTTACATACCTATTTGGATAAAGCAAAGATGGAATGGACCCGCTTGGGAATTGATGTGGTTCTGGGTTTGGAAGCGGATAAAAAAATGGGTATCAGCAATGCCATGTTTCTACCTGAATTTCTTTTACAAGGAGCAGGGGTTGCAAGTTTGGGTAATAAAAAATTGGCAAGTGAACCATTGGTTTTGTTACCAGACCAACAACCAGTTCCAGTTGCTTTGTCTTTTTGGCAAAAACCAATATTCGTTTTTGGCTTGGTTGCACTGCTCTTACTTTCCAACTTGATTTTTCAATCTGGTGTATTTTTTTCCATCCAATCGATTGTTGAAAAGATCCTTTTTGTGTCTAGCGGTTTATTCGGATGCTTTTTGTTGTTTTTATGGTTGGGTACCGATCATCAGAGCATGACGAATAACCTAAATCTTGTCTGGGCATTTCCGCTAAATCTTTTTTTAGCTTTCAAACCTAAGCAAATACCTACTTGGTTAAAATATTACTCAAAAATTTATACAGTTGCTGTATTAGTCTTGTTTCTTGTAGCAATAATTAAACCAGGTATTATTTCTTTTGAATTATTTACTCTCATGTTGGCACTATCTTATCGAAGTTGGATTTGGGAAAAATCAATTAACTAATTTTTTATGAAAATACTTATTACTGGTGCTACTTCAGGTTTTGGAAAAGCAATGGCAGAAAAATTTGCTGCTGAAGGGCACAATTTAATTATTACGGGTAGAAGAGCGGATCGATTGGATGCATTAGCAAAGGGTCTCAAAAATCAATTTGCTGTTCAGGTAGCCACAAAAGTATTTGATGTACAGTCTAAATCTAAAGTGTTTGACGCATTATCAAATGACACCAACTTAGAAGATGTTGATGTAGTAGTGAATAATGCAGGACTTGCTCTTGGTCGTGATTTTTTTGATGAAGCATCTTTGGAGGATTGGGAGACTATGATCGATACCAACGTAAAAGGTTTGTTATACGTAACCAAGGCTATGTTGCCTTATCTTGTAAAAAGAGGGAAAGGACATATTGTAAATATTGGATCTACAGCTGGTATGGAAGTATATGAAAAGGGGAATGTGTATTGCGCTACAAAACATGCTGTTGAAGCATTGAGTAAGTCGATGCGCATTGATTTAGTAAGGCATAATATTAAAGTAACTGTTATTCACCCTGGAGCTGCAGATACTGAGTTTTCAATGGTTCGCTTCAAAGGTGATGAAGCAAATGCAAAAGCCGTATATGATGGATTTAAGCCATTGTATGGAAATGATGTGGCTGACGTATCTTATTATGCGATTACTGTCCCTGAACACGTTTGTTTAAACAGTATTGTTATGACCTGTTCCGCGCAACCCAACAGTTTTTATTTGCACAAGTCTACTGAGCAAGCGAGATTCTAACTTGAACACCTGCTCTTGTATTTACTGATGGTGCTGCATTGGAAATGTAGGGGTTCAATCTTCTTTGATCAAAGTAAAGCTGGATATTAACCCTGTTGCTAATTACATAATCAATAGTTGGTCTTATTGTTACCACTCTTTGTCCGCCTGTTGCAAATGCATTTGCTTGATCTAACCTTGAGTTAGAATTGATATCGTCGCGGATGCTAAAATCCAATGAGAAAGTGACATCATTTTCTAATTTTCCGGTTGGTTCTTTTTTACCAATTTTTATTCTGAACGGAAGAGGGAACCC
>CAMDFC010000107.1 GCA_945897185.1 Chitinophaga pinensis
TAAAGTAAATTTAAATTCCTATTTTTATAATTGCAAGAAATGTTTAACAAAGTATTTTAAAAAACATTTGCAATTAAACAATATTCAAAGCGCACATTAACAATACAGCATGCTGGTTGTCAATGGATTTTAAAGTAAGATAGAATGGATTTTGCTAAAAGAACTTTAACAAAGGGTAGTCTCGTTTTGTTCGATTGGAAGATAAATATAGATTATAATTATATTAATTACAAGTTTTATCTATAAATTTTTCTTATACTATTTATTGTTTCTTAGATTTATTCAATAATAGGCTAATAAAAACAAATGCGGTACCAATAAAAGTGAGAATTCCTATGGGTTCGTGCATGATGAGGTTAGAGAACATAAAACCAAAAATGGGACTCAAAAAAAGCCAATAAGAGCTGCGGTCGCCAAAATTGCGCAAAAGAAAGATCCAGCTTTGTACACCCGCGATAGAAACAACGAAAACCAGCCACAGCGTGGCACTCCAAAAGCCAAAATCAAATTTGTTTTGGTGGCCGTCCCAAGTCAACAACAGCACTGGTAGTGTAAAAAGTGCACCAAACAGGGTCTGCCAACCATTGATGGTTAGTATGTCTAAGCCATTCCATTTGTTTTTTTGAAAATAAATGGTGCCGATGGAATAAACCGACATGCTTAAAAAAAGTATAAGCAACCCTCTAACAGAAGCATGACTACCAATAATCAAAGGGTAAGCACAAACTGTAACACCTGTTATCCCTATAATGAGTGAGAAAACTCTAAGGAATGGGAGCTTTTTTTTATCCCAGATGGCCAATGCAACAGTAATAATTACAGGGTTGATTGCGACTGCTAAACTACCCAATCCAGCAGAGACTTCTCCAATTGCGATAATGAATAGACCTAGATACAATGAAATATTCAATAAGCCATAAATAGCCAATTGTTTCCATTGACTGCTTTTGGGTAAAGCTTTTCTAAGTAGAACATGCGAAACAAACACCATCAATATGCCTGCAATGGAAAATCGAATAAAGGATATGGTAAATGGCTCTGCCGATGCCAAACCCAATTTCGATGCAACAGAGGCGGAAGCCCATATGGCCGCAAATGGTAATCCAATGATCCAAAAAAGTAATGGATGTAGTTGAGACCTATTCATTATTCTTTAAAGCCATATAATTGGTTTCAATATAGCTTAGTACACAAGGTAATCTTTTACAAAATCCATACAATATTTCTTAATCATCTCTCTTACATACTCAAACGCTCTTTTGATTTCTTCTTCACTGCCCTTTGCTTTTGCGGGATCGGGGAAGTTGTAATGAAACAGCTGTGCGTTGCTGTGGAAAAAGGGACAAACCTCTTTTGCATGGTCGCACACAGTAATTATATAATCAAAATCAATGTCTCTGTATTCATTTATATTGTTGGAGGTATGCAATGATATATCGATGCCATCTTCTTGCATGGTTAATATCGCTTTAGGGTTTACACCGTGTGTTTCTATACCTGCGCTGTAAATTTCTGCTTTATCTCCAGCAAATGTTTTTAAATAGCCATGTGCAATCTGACTTCTGCAACTGTTGCCTGTACATAGTACCAAGACTTTTTTCATACCGATTGTTTTAGCAGCATCCACCTCCAGGTGTGCAATTGTTTTGGTTGATTGGTTTTTGTGCAAATACTGTGATACTGAAAATGCCGGTATCTCCTGTTTTAAAAGAATTGATTTCATCCGGTGATAAATAGTTTTTCAGGATATCATCAGGAATCACAATCGCTTTTTCTTTTTGAATAGTCACATTTTCAAAACCATTAGCATCAATCAGTTCCATGTAAACTTGTTTTTGAATAGCACCTGCAACACAACCTGCATACATTTCAGCATCTTTTCGCAAGCCTTCAGGTAATGCGCCGATCAATACCACATCACTGATGCTAAAATGACCACCTGGTTTCAATACGCGATAGATTTCCTGAAATACACCATTCTTGTTGGGCACAAGATTTAATACACAATTGCTCACAATCACATCTGCAACATTTGCACTGATCGGCATTTGCTCAATATCACCTTGTCTGAATTCTACATTGTTAAAACCTCTTGCTTCTGCATTGGTTCTTGCTTTGTCGACCATGGCAGGAGTAAAATCAATACCGATTACCTTACCTGTCTCGCCTGTTTCATGGCGGGCAATGAAACAATCGTTACCTGCGCCACTTCCAAGGTCTACCACCACATCGCCTTTTTTGATTCTTGCAAATTGTGTTGGTAATCCGCATCCTAATCCTAGGTCTGCGTCTGCATTGTAACCTTCTATGGTTGTGTAATCATCACTCATGATATTATACACTTCTGTAGAGCAACCTCCTGCTCCACAGCATGATGACATGTTGGTTTCCTTGTCCTGCAAGGCAATTTCGCTGTACTTTTTTCTAACGATCTCTTTTAATTGTTCTTCGGTTGGCATATTATTATTTTTTAGTTTATCGTAATCAGACGATGGCTTATGTCAAAAAAAATCAACAACAGTCGGCTTTATTTCTTTCGAACATTTCCAAGAAGCCATTGAGTAGTACAGACGCTTTCTTCCACTCTTTTTCATCAATGCAATAACAAACGGATGCGCCATCTATATCGCCCTTGATCAATCCAGCTTCTTTTAATTCTTTAAGGTGTTGAGATACCGTGCTTTGTGATAAAGGCAATTCTTCCACGATATCACCACAAATACAAGATTGTTTTTTGAGCAACACATTGAGTATGGCAACTCTTGCTGGATGCGACAATGCCTTGGCATATTTAGCCAGCGTTAGCTCTTTATTTGAGTATGCTTCAGTTTTACTTGCTCCCATATTAATCGTAAAATTACGATTAATATTTAAATTTCCAAAAAAAACTATTCCTGGATAAAGAGTTTATAGAAAGTAATCATTCTGTTGAGGTCTTCTTTGCCCAGTCTTTCATCTATGCCGTGGAAACCTTTAACATCTTGCATGGGACTAAAATTGAGTACAGATTCACTGAATGGTCTAAAATACCTTGAATCTGTTGCACCAACTACGAGATATGGAGAGACCAACACGTTAGGCAATACCTGTTGTGTTAAACCTTCTATTTTTTTGAAGGTAGGATGGTCTGCTGATGTTGTTGCAGAAGCTTCAAACAAGGAGATCGTTTGTTTTTTGACAATCACGCGTTCATCGTTGATGGCTTTCTTAACAAATGCTACTACATCACCACTTGTTTGTCCGGGTAATATTCTGCTGTTGAATGTCGCTTTTGCAATAGATGGAATCACATTGTCTTTGATACCTGCTTTTACAATGGTTGGTACCAAAGTGGTATGCACCATTGCATTGGTTTGGTTAGAGGCTTCCATTTTTTTGATGACAGATCCTTTGAACAACCACATGTTGGCCATAACCATTTTGGTGAAAAAAGATTCACCTGCACTTGTCCTGTTTAGTAAGTCCTGCACTGGCGGAGCAATCAAAGCAGGCATTTGCTTGGCTCTCACTTTAACTATCGCCTTGTTCAATATGTCAATTGCTGTTTCTTTCATAGGAGTTGAAGAGTGTCCTCCTGGAATTTCAACTGTTAAATCGATATTGGTATATCCTTTCTCTCCAGTTCCAACAACTGCGACAGGTCTTCCAGTTGCTTTGAATTTCTCTGTATCTACCATTCCACCTTCATCCAATACCAGTGCAGGTTTGATGTTGCTGGAATCAAACCACTTTGAAAATATTGCGGCTCCTCTTTTTCCTGAAATTTCTTCATCGTGTCCAAAACACAAATAGATGGTTCTGTTGGGTTGGATATTTTCTTGTAGCGATAATTCTACAGCTTCCATGATGGCAATGGCTGAACCTTTATCATCAACCGCACCTCTTCCCCATATGGTATCTTTATCAATGGCGCCACTAAAAGAGGGGTAACTCCATTTGCTTTCTGCAATGGCTTCAACTGGAACTACATCCGTATGTGCCATCAACACATATGGCGCAAGTGTAGTGTCTTTGCCTTTCCAGGTAAAAACATAACTGAATAAATTAAAAGATTTCTTTTCCAATTTTTGGTGCATCAATGGATAGGTGGTTTCCATGAAGGTTCTGAACTTGATGAACTCTGCAGTATCAATGGGAAGGGTATCGCCAAAAGAAACTGTTTTTATTTGTAGTGCCTGGCTCAAGTGTAAGGCGGCAGTATCATATTTATTGATGGCGATGGAAGGTTTTGAAGATTCCGATGCGGGATTGAAACGAAAAGTATTGAAAAGTAATACTCCAATTAATCCTACTAATAGTATGCAAAATGTGATAAAAATACGCTTGATCATGAGCCTTGTATTAAATGTTACAAGTTAACAAATCTTCACATAAAAAGTATGCATTTCACTTATAGTGAATATTGAAAAAGGGAACCCTGTGTTCATATATATTGAATTGAATTGAAAATGTACGATTAGATGTCAAAAACAGGAGAAACTTTTGAATGAAAGGTAGAGGGAAATCAGCTGAACCACTCTTGTACTTGGCTTAATTGTAATGGTGATTTGTCTGTACTACTAAGGTCGCGCATAATACCTCCACCGTGAAACATCAATAGCCTATTGCCATATTGTAATGCATCTTTCATGCTGTGTGTAACCAGGATAATTGTTATTCCGAGTTCCTTGTTGATTTTATCTGCCAGTTGCATAACCACTTGCGATGATTTGGGGTCAAGTGCTGCCGTTGGTTCGTCCATCAAAAGGATGTCAGTTTTATCCATCACGCCCATCAATAAGGTGAGTGCTTGCCGTT
>CAMDFC010000108.1 GCA_945897185.1 Chitinophaga pinensis
TTCATCTTGAAAACTATCCCTGACCAACCAGATAAAATCGAGGTGTTGAAGCTCTGGTAAAAGAAACTCTCCATCATGCTTGTTGCTGTAAAGAAAATGTTCTTTTGCAGAAATGGGTTGAAGAAATTCATAAACCGTAAATGAATATGATCTTTTGTTTTTTTCCATCCCAATCTGCAAATCCGGTGCTGTTTGAAAATCAATTTGCAAAGCCTTCTCAATGTGCCAACAAAAATGATAGTTTTTTAAAGAACAAACAATACCCAGTATTCTTGTATCTTCAAAAAAATGATCAGACATTTTATCGTCGTCAAGCCTTAGTTTCATCAGAAAATTATTTCGAAACTAATTTCTTTGTCTCCTCTCAAAACAACGGTTGTTGTTTTATCGCCTTTCTTGAATGTAGAAAGGGCCTGCATATACGATTCCACTGATGATGTTTTGTGTTCGCCCAACTGTTTGACAATATCTCCTGTTAAAATTCCTGCTTTCTTAGCAGGTCGATTTTCTGAAACACCATCTACCCTTACGCCTGATCCTGCATAAGAATAATCTGGCATAATGCCCATGCTCACGCTGAACCTTGCTGAAGTAGACGTCTGCTGTTCTCTTGTTTTGGTAAAAGCCAGTTTTTTATCTTGTTTATTGGTTTCAATCATTTGTTGAATAAAACGAATAATTTTCAACATCCCAACATAGTTGATTTTATCTGCATCGTCACTGGGTTTGTGGTAATCAGAATGAAGCCCGGTGAAAAAGAAAAGTACTGGGATGTCTTTTCGATAAAACGAGGTATGGTCGCTAGGGCCTGTTCCGCTTGAATCAAACCGAATCGTAAACTCCTTTTTCTTAACAGACTCAATCATTGTTTTCCAAGATGGAGATGTTCCATATCCACCAACCGTTATTGTTTTGCTGCTGTCGTTCATTCGTCCAACCATGTCCATGTTGATCATGTAGTTGATATTGTTTAAAGGAACCGTTGGGTTCTCTACAAAATATTTCGATCCATTAAGGCCCAATTCTTCTGCAGAAAAAGCAATGAAAAGGTAGTTGTATTGTTTTGCTTTGCTGTTTTTCAAAAGAAAGGCTAGTTCAATCATAGAAGATGTTCCACTGGCGTTGTCATCAGCACCATTGTGTATGCCGAGATCTCCAGTCCTAATCATTGAATTCCCATCTTCTCCATAACCAAGGTGATCAAAGTGTGCCCCTATAACAATGGTGAAAGCTGCATTGTTATCTAAATATCCAATCACGTTTCTTGACTTTCTGATTTTTGGCGTGATCAAAAGGTTGGCAGAAATTTGATAGGAGGAAGAAATATCAGTAAGGTGTTGCTTTTGTGCGTTGGTATTGATGTATGCCGCGGGCAAAGGGGCTGTTTCTGACCTATCTTTTGGATCGAACTTGATTTTGTCATCCAAAGAAGACGAGTTGAAAAAAATTACTGCAGAAGCTCCTTTTTCTTTGGCCTTGAGCATTTGTTCAGACAATAAATTAAAAACGTCAAAATGTGGGTTTTCTTTGTTTTCAAGAATTGCTTCTGCAAGATCAACCATCCATGGCTGGCCTTTTTCATTTAAAGAGGGGGAAGATTCTGCATTGAAGGATGCTGCGGGAGAATTGGAAAGAGGAAAAAAATCTATACCGGCTTTAAGCGCCTTACCATTTAACCTTAATTCGGTGTCTTTTGATACTTCTTTTCCATCATTGATGGTAAAATGCTGAAAATAAGAAGCATTGTCTCCTTTGGGTGTAAGGCCTATTTCTTTAAATTTTGAAGCGATGAATTCAGCAGCCATGATTTCACCAGGATCTCCCGCTCTTCTGCCCTTCAGTTCATCCGAAGAGAGGTAACCAACTTGTTGCTGTAAGTGCTGTACAATCTCTTTGTCAGCTTTTTTTAACTTTTGAGCTGAAACGAATGATGACAATAAAAGAAGAGGGATTATTAACCTAAACATCTAAAGTATTTTAAGCAAATTTAGTATAGTTGGTGGGATGTATTGAAATATCTGTTTAAAGATGGGCTTTTTACTGTTTTCGTAAGGGGGGGGGTGCAAATGAGCGTACCTTCGATGGCAATAAATGATCGGTAATAAGCCTAATATAGCCCTTATTGGTAATCCAAACAGTGGAAAAAGTTCCTTATTCAACTTATTGACTGGATTAAGACAAAGTGTGGGCAATTTTCCAGGTGTTACCGTTGAAAAAAAAGAGGGTGGCTTTAAACTACCCAATAAACAGGATTGTATAGTCCTTGATTTGCCTGGAACCTATAGTTTATATCCAAGAAGAAGTGATGAATGGGTATCTTATAAACAGCTGATGACTCCCGAAAAAGGTGAATCCGTTGATTTGGCTGTTGTTGTGGTTGATGCCAGCAATCTTAGAAGAAACCTGCTGTATGTATCACAGGTGATTGACCTAAAAATCCCTGTAGTTGTTGCGTTGACGATGGTTGATTTGGCAAAAAAAAGAGGTATAAAAATAGATGTTGATTGTTTATCCAGGGAGATGCAGGTGCCTGTTGTGGTGGTAAATGCAAGAACGGGTAAAGGAATGGAACAATTGAAATCGACAGTTGCTCAAATGTTGACCATTGAAGTGACCGGACAAGATTTCTTTCCTATTGATGCTTTGGCAAAAGAGGCAATTGGTGAGATGCGAGAATTGATTCCTGGTCTTGGAAACTATGGTGCCATTCATCACCTGATCAACCATGAGTCTTTTGAATTAGAAACTGTTATACAAGAGAAGATTGAAAAAATAGAGGAAAAATACAAATTCAACCATACCAAAATACAGGCTGAAGATATTCAACTCAGGTATCAAAAAATAAGACAGGTAATGCTCAAATCCGTTGAGGAAGAGAGTATAGAAAAGCGAAAGCTGTTCTCTGAGCAGCTTGATCATTTTTTTTTACACAAAACCTGGGGATACCTGATCATGGGTGTTGTGTTATTTATTTTATTCCAGTCTGTTTTTTGGGTTGCAGAATATCCAATGAACCTGATAGAATCGGGTGTTGGGATATTGGGTGGGTGGTTGGGGTCTGTATTGCCAAGCGGTTGGATTGCAGACATTGTTGTCAATGGAATTCTGGCGGGATTGGGAGGAATTCTGGTTTTTGTGCCACAAATCATGATATTATTTGGATTGATCACTCTTTTGGAAGATACAGGTTACATGGCGAGGATAAGTTTTCTTTCAGACAGGATCATGAGAAAAGTTGGGTTGAATGGGAAAAGTGTGATGCCGATGATTGGTGGTTTTGCTTGTGCTGTACCAGCCATCATGAGTGCAAGAAATATTGAAAATAAAAAAGAGAGATTGCTTACTATCATGGTAACTCCTTTCATGAGTTGTAGTGCTCGTTTACCCGTATTTACCATTTTAGCATCACTGGTTGTACCCAATAAAAACATTTTAGGAATTTTTAGTTTACAAGGGTTGGTTTTGATGGGCTTATATGTGTTAGGAATAGTTGTTGCATTATTGGTTTCTTATCTGATGAACTTACTAATCAAGATCAAAGAAAAAAGTTTTTTTATACTTGAACTACCTGTGTATAGACAACCCCGGTGGAAAAACATTCTCTATACTATGGTTGAAAAAGCCAAAGTTTTTGTATTTGATGCAGGAAAAGTAATCATGATTATTTCTTTGGTTTTATGGGCTTTCAGTTCTTTTGGTCCAACAGAAAAAAGAAATAAAATCGTAGAAAACTATACCATATTGATAAAGAATGATCCTGTTAATGAAAACAAATACCAGGCAGAAAAATCATCTGCGTTGTTGGAAAATTCTTATGCTGGCATCATGGGCCGCAGTATAGAACCCGTTATTAGGCCATTAGGGTATGATTGGAAGATAGGTATTGCGTTAATTACATCATTTGCGGCAAGAGAAGTATTTGTTGGTACGATGGCAACCTTATATAGTGTGGGAAATAATGCTGATGAAAACAGTGAAACATTAAGGAATAAAATGAATGCTGCAAAAAGAGCTGATGGAACTCCTGTATATACAACAGCTACCGGATATTCCCTCTTAATATTTTATTTACTAGCAATGCAATGCATGAGTACACTAGCGGTTGTTAAAAGAGAAACAGGTTCCTGGAAATGGCCTATCATTCAATTGGTTTATATGACAGGATTGGCTTATCTACTAAGTTTTATAGCATATCAATTGTTAAGTTGATTAAATTACTCCTCTTTTTTTAAGCTCATCGATCAAAAGCGCTGGAGATTGAAAATGAATACTTTGAATACCACATGCTTCAGCAGCTATGACGTTTCTTGGATTATCATCAATAAATAAGGTTTCAGAAGCGTCCATACTAAATCTAGATAAGGTTAAATCGTAAATTTCACGAAAAGGTTTTCTTGTTTTTTCTTCACCAGATACAATGCGACCATCAAACCAATGTAAAAAATCAAATAATTCTAAAGCACGGGGAAAAGTTTCAGCACTCCAGTTCGTAAGTGCATAAATCTTGTGTTTATTATTTAATTTAAGCAGTTTTAAAACCTCAACAGTGCCCTCAATTGATCCATTGAGCATCTCTTCCCATCTTTGATAAAAAGCGAGGATATAATCGCTCTTATCGGGGTATAAAGAAAGGAGTAAATCATTGGCTTCTTGTATACTTCTGCCACCATCCTGCTCTTCATTCCACGACATGGTACAAATATTTTCCAAGAAATCTTTTCTTTCTTTTTCATCTGTAATGATCTT
>CAMDFC010000109.1 GCA_945897185.1 Chitinophaga pinensis
CAAGCTGAACACGGAATAGACTCACAAGTGCTGTTGATTTGTAATGATGCTGCTATGATTGAGCAAGTTGATCAAGCTGTCAAAGCGCAATTAAATCTACTTCCCAGAAAAAGTATTGCTCAAAAAGCACTTGAAAACAGTAAATCAATTTTGGTATCATCCATGGAAGAAGCGATGTTGATTTCCAATCGCTATGCTCCAGAACATTTGATCATCGCCACTGATCAAGCGGAGGTGTTAGCAGCACAGGTGATTAATGCTGGATCTGTTTTTCTTGGGCACTATACTCCTGAAAGTGCAGGCGATTATGCAAGTGGTACCAACCATACTTTGCCTACGAATGGTCATGCTAGAGCGTATAGTGGTGTGAGTGTTGACAGCTTTGTGAAGAAAGTCACATTTCAACAAATTACAAAAGATGGAATACAGCAAGTTGGACCTACTGTAATTGCCATGGCAGAGGCAGAGGGTTTAGATGCGCACGCTTATGCTGTAAAGATTAGAATTAAAAAATGATGCTATGTTTAATTTAAATGCCTTGGTGCGGACGAACATCAGAACATTAAAGCCTTATTCATCAGCTCGAGATGAATTTAAAGGTGAAGCCAATATATTTTTAGATGCCAATGAAAATTCTCTTGGTTCACCGTTGGTGAAATGGTACAATCGCTATCCAGATCCGCTTCAATTGAAAGTGAAAGAGAAAATCGCTTTCATCAAAAAGATTCCTGTCGATCAGATTTTTCTCGGTAATGGCAGTGATGAAGCAATTGATTTGTTATACAGGTGTTTTTGTGAGCCAGGAATAGATGAGGTGGTGATTTTCCCTCCAACCTATGGGATGTACGAAGTGTCTGCAAACATCAATAATGTTAAGCTCAACCGCGTTCCATTAACTGAGCAATTTCAATTGGATTTAGAGGCCTTGGAGCAAGCAATTAAGCCCAGTACCAAGATCATTTGGATTTGTTCTCCTAACAACCCGACTGGCAACAGTATTGATAAAGAGGCTATTGAAATGATTCTAAATAATTTCGATGGATTGGTAGTCATTGATGAAGCGTATATCAATTTCTCTCGTCAAAAATCATGGTTATCAGATCTTCAAGACTATCCTAACTTGGTAGTTTTACAAACCTTGAGTAAAGCCTGGGGATTAGCTGGAATTAGATTGGGTATGGCTTTTGCTTCTTCAGAAATAATAGGGTATCTCAATAAAGTTAAACCTCCCTATAATATCAGTGAACCTGTGCAGGAACTAGCAATTAAGGCCTTAGATGAAATTGGTCAGGTCAATGACATGATTGTTATTTTGGTAAATGAGCGTCAAAATTTGGTGACATCCTTGCTTCAACAGAAAGAAGTTTTAAAAATTTATCCATCTGATGCTAATTTCCTCTTGGTGAAATTTAAAGATGCATTAGGATTGTACAAGTATTTTGTTGATCAAGGAATTGTAGTAAGAGATCGAAGCAATGTTTTATTATGTGAAGGTTGTTTAAGAATAACAGTAGGCACCCCACAAGAAAATAGCAAGTTATTAGAAAGCTTAAACTCATTTAACCAATAGCAGCATGAAGAAGATCTTATTCATTGATAGAGATGGAACCTTGATTAAAGAAGCACCACCTACTTATCAAATCGACCATATCAGTAAACTGGCTTTTTATCCTGGTGCTATTCAGTATATGTCTCGCATTGCAAAGGAATTTGACTTTGAATTGACCATGGTTTCCAATCAAGATGGATTGGGAACTGCCTCATTTCCAAATGAAGATTTTGAACCTATACATCAATTGATAATCCAGACTTTTGAAGGAGAGGGCGTTGTATTTGATCAACAATTTATCGATCCAAGTCTACCTGAAGAGCAATCTCCCAACCGTAAACCTGGAATTGGCATGTTAACCAAATACATTGCTAATGATCAATATGATCTAGTGGGGTCATATGTTATTGGCGATAGACTAACGGATGTCCAATTGGCCAAAAATCTTGGCTCAAAATGTATCTTGATTAATAATCCAGATGGTGTTGGTTTTATTGATTTAAAAGAAGTAGATCCTTCTTTGAAGGATACCGTAGTATTAAGTACAACCAATTGGGAAGATATTTACAGGTTCTTAAAATTAGGGATGAGAACGGTGAAGCATGCACGCAATACCAATGAAACCAAGATTGATATAGAATTGAATATCGACGGAACGGGCCAAGCGGATATATCAACTGGCATAGGATTCTTTGATCACATGTTGGATCAGATTGCAAGACATGGGAAGATGGATCTTAAAGTAGTGGTGAAAGGTGATTTACATATTGATGAACACCATACTATAGAAGACACCGGTATTGCTTTGGGTGAGGCCATGTATATGGCACTATCTGATAAACGTGGTATGGAGCGCTATGGATTTGCATTGCCTATGGATGATGCAGAAGCGAAAGTCTTGATTGATTTTGGTGGAAGAAATTGGATAGTTTGGGATGCTGAGTTTAAGAGAGAGAAAGTAGGGGATATGCCAACGGAAATGTTTTTCCACTTCTTTAAATCATTTTCAGATGCGTGTAAGTGCAACCTAAACATTTCATGTAAAGGGGAAAATGAGCACCACAAGATTGAGGCTATGTTTAAGGCATTTGCAAAAGCCATTCGAATGGCCGTAAAAAAAGACCCAATGCATGATGCCTTACCTTCTACCAAAGGTGTATTGTAAACGAAAAACCCGGTGAAAACACCAGGTTTTTGTCTAAAGCCTTTTGTGGTTAAAATTTTAGGATTGTTGGTTTTCGGATTTTGGAATCAGGCTTTCGGACTTTTTTGGATTTTTGGTTTTTGGTAGGAAAATGGATGGATACGGGTTGGGTTTTTTTAAGGTTTGGATGTTTGGGTTTTTTCTTAGGAAAATGGTTGGATACGGGTTGGTTTTTTTAGGGTTTGGATGTTTGGTTTTTTCTTAGGAAAATGGATGGATTCGGATTATTTTTTTGGATTTGTATTTTTTGGTTTTCAAAGGATTTTCAGATTCGTCAGTCGCCTTTCGTTTGATTGACAATACAAAAATAGCCTTGATACGGAAGGTATACAAGAGCAAAACAACCCTTTTATTGAGGTTCAGTATTTACTTTAAAAAGCGGGATTCTCCCATGCTATTTTTCGTATTTCTACGATAGCCATTTATTTGGCAAGGGATTGAAGGATATCGTATTTGGTTACGATATGCAGCATGCCTGATTCTTCTTTTGCAAGTACTGCTCCAGTGTCTTTATTAATCATATTACTGATCTTTTCCACCGGTGTGTAAAAATCAACTAGCGGATAGGAGAGTTCCAATACACTTTGAATAGGAGCATGTTTGATTTCGGGATCAGTAAACAATTTTTGAAATAGTCCATTTTCACTGATGGCCCCAAGTATTTCATCATCAATCATTACAGGGATGTGTTCAATTTCATATTTTCTCATGAGCATGACTGCATCTGCTACTGTTTGGTCTGGCCGAACACTGATCAATTTTTGTTTGCTTGCTCTTGACGAAACAATGTCTTTGAATGTTTTCACTTCTAGAAAACCTCTTTCCATCATCCATTGGTCGTTGTAGATCTTTCCAATATATCTGGTTCCATGGTCGTGGAAAATACAAACCACCAGATCGTCTTTTTTTAATTTGTTTTTCAATTGAAGTAGACCTTGAAAACAACTGCCTGCGCTATATCCACAAAACAATCCTTCTTCTTTTGCAATTCTTCTGGCCATTACTGCACCATCCTTATCAGTCACTTGTTCGAAGTGATCAATAACGGACATGTCGAAGTTCTCTGGAACAAAGTCTTCTCCGAATCCTTCTGAGATATAGGGATGAACCTCATTCATGTCTACATCACCTGTATTGAAATATTTTGTCAGCAATGAACCATATACATCAATTGCCCATATTTGGATATTGGGATTTTTTTCCTTGAGGTACATGGCAGTCCCTGTAACCGTACCGCCAGTCCCGGCTGTACATACCAAATGCGTTATTTTACCATCGGTTTGTTCCCAAAGTTCTGGTCCGGTTGATTCATAGTGAGCTAACCTATTAGACAGGTTATCGTATTGATTGGAATGAAATGAATTGGGTATTTCTTTGGCTAATCTTCTTGCTACGGAGTAATAACTTCTTGGGTCTTCAGGTTCTACGTTGGTTGGACAAACGATAACTTCGGCACCGACTGCCTTAAGGATATCAATTTTTTCTTTTGATTGTTTGTCGGTTGTAGTGAATATACATTTGTATCCTTTAACAATTGCTGCTAATGCCAGCCCCATACCGGTATTGCCAGAAGTACATTCGATAATGGTACTTCCAGGTTTTAGTTTTCCTTCTCGCTCTGCAACTTCCACCATTTTCAAAGCCATACGGTCTTTGATGGAGTTGCCGGGGTTGAAATAATCCACCTTGGCGAGTACTTGGCAAGGAAATCCCTGTGTGATTTTATTCAACTTAATCAGGGGGGTATTGCCGATTGTTTCTAGAATGTTGTTTTTGATATTCATCTTTGTAAGATTAACCAAGCAAAGCTAGTTTAAATTCATCCTTTTTTTAGTATTAAAAAATCCCCAACAATGTTGAGGATTATTTTTTGTGCCCAGAACAGGAATCGAACCTGCACTACCTTGCGATAACCAGATTTTGAGTCTAGCGCGTCTACCAGTTCCGCCATCTGGGCTAGGGGAACGAAAATAGTTTAACTATTTGT
>CAMDFC010000110.1 GCA_945897185.1 Chitinophaga pinensis
TCATATAGAATTCTTCCGTTTCCATTTTTCTTGTACTCTATGGTATAACGGGATTGAACTGGCTTGTTAATGGTGTCTTTTTCAAAGGTGAAATATTTTCCTCCAAAAACTGGACTTCCTTTTGCATCAAAGGTCAAAACCTCAATTCGCTTTTTTGTACTTCTAATGGAGTTTTCATCATAGCCAAATAGGGTATAGTAATTCTTGTTGTTGTATACTTTTTTAATGACCTTATAATAAATAGCTCCAATCCACCATTCATTGTTGGTGACTGTATCTTCTTGATTTTGAATAACAATGCTGCGGTCGATTAAAGGGAAAAGTTTTAGCGATCCATCAGCTGTTCGCATTTGAATTGCACCGTGGCGTCTGTGTAAATCGGCATCTCTACTTACCTGCCAAGTAAATATTCTAAATAGACTATCCGGTGAATACAACCTTGAAATAGTAGTTAATGAATCAAATGGATAATTGAAAGAGAATGGTGTTTTTAGCGAACGGACCAACAACCTGGTAAACTGACTGTCAGACCTGAACCTTACACTTGCCTCTTCTGAGGCCACAATTTGTTTTCCAATAACAGAGAGACTGTCCTCTTTATTTTTAAGTAAAGCCGTAGCGGATTTAGTCAATGGTTGCTGAGCAAACAGATTTGTGCCTATACAAAGTAGAATTGAAACAATATAGCAACTTATTTTTTTCACAGGTCTTGTTTAGAATACAAAAATGGACAATTATTTGGCTTTTACAATTTAGATAGCAATTCTGTAATTCCTTGGTACATATTTAACCATGAATATTTTATTTTTTGTTCTTTCACTACTTTAACAAAATGTTCTTTTTCCTGAGTGAAAAATGTTACTATCCCTGTTGCAATCGACTCTGATGTTTTCTCAACAACCAATCCAGATTCTTTGTCTATCACAATTTCTTTCAATCCACCAGCATCTGTAACAATCATTGGCAAATCAAAATGCATGGCCAAAGGGGTGACTCCACTCTGTGTGGCATGTCTATAGGGCTGAATCAATACATCTGCAGCACTCATGAACAAAGGCACTTGATCATCAGGAATAAATTCGTTGAAAAAAAGAACCTGCTCTTTTAAGCCAAGTGTGTTCACCAATGCGCGGTATTTCTCTTCATCTTCATAAAATTCACCTGCAACTACCAATTTCAGATTCAATTTCTTTACTCGCTCATCAGACATTGCCTGAATCAACAAATCCAAACCCTTGTAGTGCCGGATGAAACCAAAGAACAACAAAAGACCTCCTTCATGGGAAATAGTCAGTTTTGTTCTTGCCAGCTGCTGATCTACCTTTTCTCCAAAATGGTCAAACAGTGGATGGGGTAGTAGCGCCTTTGGGTGATTGATGTTTAATGTATTGAAATCGGTCATCACTTGCTCACTCATTGCTATAAATCCATCAACACTGCCTTTAAAGTAAGAGGTGAGTAGCGTATCGCCAAAACGTTTCTCATGTGGAATAATGTTATCTGCAATACAAATTACTTTGGTCTTTCTGTTTCGTTTTGCCAATCGAAGTATAGTACCGAATGCAGGTGCCATAAATGGCAACCAATAGCGAACAACAATCAGATCAGGAGCTAGTTTATTTAATTCATTTCCAACAGCAATCCAGTTGAAAGGATTTATTGAATTGACTGCTCTTTTAATTTCAAGGTTTGATGGCTGCTCCTCTGTACTGAATTGTGTTTTACCTGGGAATAGAAAGTCGGGGTACTGTAATGAAAAAGTATAGACCAAAGATTGCCAATCTTGATTATTGAATTCCTGTGCCAATCTGTTGGAAAAAGAAGCAATACCCCCACGATAAGGATATGCTGGTCCGAGAAAAACGACTAAAGGTTTATCGGACTTCATCATAAATGCTATAGTCCTTTTTTACTGTCAATATTATAACTGTTTCTGTCGGTTGCATTTCGAGAAACCAGTTCTCCAATAAAACCAGCCAAAAACAATTGAGTACCAATGACCATGATGGTTAAAGCAATATAAAAAAGTGGACGATTGGTTATGGCAAACTCTACATTCATAATTTTTGATATCATGAGGTAGATGCTTATCAAGAATCCAATCATAAAAGAAAGCGTACCAAGTAAGCCAAAGAACTGCATGGGTTTTTTACCAAACTTGCCAATGAACATGATGGTAGTAAGATCAAGGAAACCATTTACAAATCTTTCCCATCCAAACTTAGTGGTACCATATTTTCTGGCGCGGTGTTCAACTTCTTTTTCTCCTATTTTACTAAATCCAGCCCATTTTGCCAGTACGGGTATATAACGGTGCATTTCACCATATACTTCAATGTTCTTGATTACGTCGTTCGTATATGCCTTTAAACCGCAATTGAAATCGTTAAGTTGGATGCCAGACATTTTTCTGGTAACCGCATTGAAAAATTTAGAAGGGATATTTTTAGTCAACACATTATCAAAACGCTTTTTCTTCCACCCGCTAACCAGATCAAATCCTTCAAGCATGACTTTGCGGTAAAGTGAAGGAATTTCATCCGGACTATCCTGCAGATCTGCATCCATGGTAATCACAACATCTCCTTTGGCTTCTCTGAAACCCACATTCAAGGCAGCCGATTTACCATAATTGCGCTTGAATTTGATACCCTTGAACCTATCGTCTTCTGAATGTATTTCAGAAATAACTTCCCATGAATTGTCCCTGCTACCGTCATCAATTAAAATAACTTCATAGCTATAGGCATTGGCTTCCATCACCTTCTTGATCCATGCAGTAAGCTCTGGCAGTGATTCTGCCTCATCTTTCAATGGTATAATAATGGAAATATTCATTGATGGGAAATTAAAATTCGATTTCTGGTTTCTTCTTTTTGACAATAGCTGCTATGATCAGTGCTTCAAGAAAATAGAGTATACATGCATAGGCGTATGATTTCAAGAGACTACCTATTGAAAACATATCTTGTTTAATCATGCCATCAATGGCTTTGTCAATTTCAGTATCTGGCACTTTAAATTTCTCCATGAATTCCATGGTTTTTTCAATACTCAATTGCTTCACACTTTCAGCGAAAGCAACATCCAAAATATTGAAAATAAAATAACTGAAAACAGTGGATAGAAACCCTGTGATTACCAAAACGCCAAAACTCACTTTCAGTGCTTCTCTATAGGACAGAAAACCTGCGCTTTTCTTTTTTGCAGCTATACCACCCCAAACAGCAAATACAATCGGGAGTAGATAGGAAGACACCCAAACCATAGGGCTCATGAAGTATTCAGCACCTAAAACATAAATAACCACAAAAATAAGTATAGATGCAAGAGCGGAGATGAGTCCAAATTGCAAAGTCTCTTTGTTGTGCATTTTAGAAAGATTCTCCATGTACAAATATTAAGCGTTGATGTAAAATTTATCTTGTTGTAGGGTAGCAATTACTTTACCGGTTAAGGTCTTGCCAAGATATGGACTATTTTCAGATTTTGAAACCAAGTTTTCTTTGGATATAACATATGAACCACTCAAGTCAAAAAGGGTTAGATCCACTTTTGAACCAACTTCAATATGACTGTCGAGATTAAAAATTTGTCTAGGTTTGAAGCAAATGGCATCTAAGATTTGGTCTATTTCTAAACCTGTGGAATTCATTACACCAAATGCTGCCTGCAATCCAATTACACCATATCCTGCATATTCGAACTCACATATTTTAGCATCTTTGTTTTGAGGCGTATGATGAGAAGAAACGCAATCAATCGTACCGTCTTTTACCCCTTCTAACAAGGCCAATCGGTCATTTTCAGAACGAAGAGGAGGGTTGAGTTTAAAATTGGTACTATATCCCTTGAGTAATTCGTTTTCGGTAAACACCAAGTGGTGATATGAGGTAGAGCAGGTGATATTAAGGTCTTCCGACTTTGCCTTTTTAATCATATCAACAGATTTTGCTAGCGTAATTCCGGTGATGTGGAGCTTGGAATTGGTATATCTGGCCAATTCGATATCTCTTGCAACCATGATTTCTTCTGCAAGTGCCGGCTTACCAGGGAGTCCAATTTGAGTAGAAATAATACCCTCATTCATTAAACCATGAGGAGCAACAGATTGGTCGTCTGGAATTTGGATAACAATACCATCAAACGCTTTAACGTATTGCAATGCTTTGATCAGAAGTCCTGCAGACTGAATGGATTTGGTTCCATCTCCGAAAGCGATGGCGCCTGCCAATTTCATATCCACCATTTCCGTAAGTTCTTTTCCATCCGTGTTTTTGGTGATGGCACCTATAGGATGAAGTTGAACAGGGTATTGGGTCTTTTTGTCCGTAACATATTGAACCAAAGATTTATTCTGAACTACTGGTTGAGTGTTGGGGGTAAGAAATACATGGGTGAAACCACCTTTTGCAGCAGAGTAGGAGGTTGATGTAAGATCATCTTTGTATTCAAAACCAGGATCGTTTCCAGTCACAAAAATATCAACCCATCCAGGGGACAGGAATAGATTTTCCGCTTCAATCACCTCATCGGCAGTGGTCTGGATATTTTCTGCAATTTCAACGATAGTGCTATTGGAGATGAGCACATCTAATTGCTGGTTGTAGTGGCTTGAAAATTTATCCTTTATTGTTGCTTTACGAACGAGAATCGTCATAAATTATGAATTAC
>CAMDFC010000111.1 GCA_945897185.1 Chitinophaga pinensis
TTTCTTTGATAGAGAAAAGCGGAGTCATCGTTCAATCCCCATTTGGTATACACCTTCATTCTGATATAGTCGCCTTTATACTCTGCAGGCAACTCAAATGCCCCTTTGGCGGTTGATTGAAACAGGGGGGAGATGGCCTGTTTGATGAACTTTCCGCTTGTATCAAACCATTCTACGTATACGTTTTTGCTTAGAGAGGTGAGGCCTTGTCCGTCTAGGATATACACTTTATACCATATGGTTTCTTCTCTATTGTATACGGTTTTATCAAAATGCACATGTATTTTCTCTTTTGGAAAATAGTTGGCATAAATATTTAAAATAGAATCGGGTTCCTGTGCTTGGGTATAATTAGAAAGGAACAAAAAAGTCAAAAAAAGTATTTTTTGCAACAGAGATTTCATGTGGATATAAAGAGGTAACAATAATTTAAACCAAATTAGCTTGTATTTGTAATAATAATGATAGAATTTTATTGAATTAAAAATAAAAATTATGGATCGTAAAAATTTTTTAAACAGTTTATCCGGTGGTTTGGCCCTCACTTGTGTCTCCTGTATGATGGCTGCCTGTGAAAAAGACAGTACACCTGTAGATGGTGGTCCAACACCAGATGTGAGTCTAGACTTAAGTACTCAATTGACTGGTGTTGGCGATTTTGTTGCCATAAATAGTATAATTGTGGTAAGAACTGCTACTGGAAACCAGGCTTCAAGTTTCAAAGCATTTTCAAATGTTTGTCCGCATCAAGCTGGTACCATTTCTTACGACAAGACGTCTACCGTTTTTACTTGTGCCACACATGGGGCTACTTTCAATCAGTCAGGATCTGTTACAAAGGGTCCGGCCACCTCAAACATGACTACCAGAATAGTAACCGTAACAGGTACTAAATTAACAGTCTAAGGTTAACTTTGCTGGATGGTGTTTAAACTTTTTATGGTTCTGATCGGTTGCAAGCCTAAGGGCAGACACACCGAGCAACATGATATTTTTTTTGGGGTAGCTCTTTCTATGAAGGAGCTACTTCCCCAAATCATTCACTTTTGGCCAGAGGCTGAAGGGGATTTACATATTGATGGTTGGCGGGAAGTTAACCAGGTAGACGGTTTTGCAGTAACCGTAGTTGAACGAAGCAATACATCAATTCAATCGTCATCTACATCACCCCAATTATTCTTTATCAACCTGGGTGGGTATAAGGAGAATGAGTTTGATGAATTTCATTACAAGATCTTGGTTGCTTCACTAGACAAAGCTGAGGCAGTCAAACGTGCCAAGTCGACAGCCTTTTATAAGCATACAAAATTTGATGGGGCAAAGTCTCATATTGACGATAAATATGGAGTTGACGTGGATGACCTTTATCAAATAGAGGAAGTTCTGGATCAATCGCTCAAAAACCAATTCTGCATTGAGCTGAGGCCAACTCAAGAGCAAGTTGAAGATCAGTTACATTTGGGGTACTTTAAATTGACTTCTTTCTCTTAGTCTTCAATCGCTTTTTTTACTACATTAATAGGGCTAATATTTTCGAATACCCATTTAATGAAACAACAATCATTATATTGATAGCTTGATTTCTTAGGTGTTTCTAAGTGTTGTAATGATTAATTAATTATTTCTTTGCTTCATGAATTACAATAGGTGTATTATGAAATCTTGGAAACTCAATAAACTTAGACAGTAATTTTAAAATCTTTTATTCTAAAAGCTGTTAAAAGTTTCTTCTGAAGGACAAATGATTATTTGGTCCAATTGGGAGTAGCGAAGTTGATCACAATGTTATTTTGATAAAAGGCTGACTCGATATTTATTTTATTTAATTTACATTGCAAACGACTACTAGAACTTCATATTAAGAATGTATAAAGTAGTATCTCATGACATTTAATAAAAAAGTTGCAATTGTAACAGGTGCTGGTCAGGGTATTGGCCTTGAAATCTGCAAAAAGCTTGCTCAAAAAGGAGTGGGGGTTGTATTAAATGATGTCGATGCGTCACTTGCGTTTAATGCAGCAGCATTAATCAACCAAGAATTCGGTAATTGTGTAGCCCTGCCAGGTGACTCAAGCGATCAAAAAATTATAGATGAGATGGTTGCCACTGCTGTTAAAAAGTTTGGAAAATTAGACATTGTCGTCGCCAATTCTGGCGTTACATTATTTGGCGATTTTATCAATTATACGCCCAAATCCTTTTATAGAGTAATGCAGGTAAACTTGGGTGGAACATTTTTTTTAGCACAAGCTGCCGCAAAGCAAATGCAAAAACAACAATCTGGTGGTAGTTTATTGTTTATGTCTTCTGTGGTTGCGCACCAAGCACACGAGAACTTGGCCGCCTATGCCATGAGTAAGGCCGCTATTGAAATGCTTGCAAAAAATTTAGTGATTGAACTATCCTCTTCACAAATCAATATTAACACCATCGCACCTGGTGCTACCTTGACTGAGCGAACACTTGAGGACAAGGGCTATGAAAAAACCTGGTCAAAAATTACGCCAATAGGCAGGCCGGCAAGTGTAGAAGACATTGCGAATGCAGCTCTGTTTTTTGTTTCAGATGATGCAAGACATGTAACAGGACAATCACTAGTTATCGATGGGGGTTGGACGAGCATCAGTCCAAGTCCGTATTAATTTTATATGCTTATTTCACCAGACCACCATCATCCCGAAGTTGTTTTACAACA
Organism: Chitinophaga pinensis; assembly: GCA_945897185.1. Taxonomy (GTDB): domain Bacteria; phylum Bacteroidota; class Bacteroidia; order Chitinophagales; family Chitinophagaceae; genus Pollutibacter. The sequence continues at coordinate 2,696 of CAMDFC010000111.1, forward strand.
CACTTGCCTATTGGGTGAGGGTCCTGTTTGGGATGTAAATACAAAGACCATCGTATGGATAGATCTGTTAAACGGCATCATTCATGAATTTCATACACAAGATCAATCTCATCACACCCTTGAGCTCGGAGATGTTGTTGGTGCAGTAGTTCTTACCCAATCGGGAAATTATCTCGCTGCACTTAAAAGTGGATTATCAATAGTTGATAGAACCACTGGTAAGATTCATTTTATTCATCATCCTGAACAACATCTTCCTTCTAATCGATTCAATGATGGCAAATGCGATCCAAATGGTCGCTTCTGGGTGGGCACAATGTCTATGTCGGAGGAACCAGGTGCAGGTAGTATGTATATGTTAGATAGTAGCATGACTAGTTCCAAAAAATTTGAAGGCGTTACCATTTCCAACGGATTAACATGGAGCGCAGATCAAAAAACTTTTTATTGCATCGATACACCAACACATCAAGTGGTGGCATATGATTATGAATTGGTCACAGGAGATATTTCTAACAAAAGAATAGTAATACGTATTCCTACAAGTGAGGGTTATCCTGATGGGATGACAATAGATACTGATGGAATGCTTTGGATTGCCCATTGGGATGGATCACAGGTTGCACGATGGAACCCATCTACCGGTAAAAAAATATTATCTATTGTGCTGCCTGTAGATCGTGTTACCTCATGCACTTTTGGTGGTGATGATTTGAGGGATCTGTACATTACTACTGCACGTGTGGGCTTAACTGAAAAGCAACTGGCTGCGCAGCCACTGGCAGGTTCTCTTTTTGTGGTAAAAAATTCTGGCTTTGAAGGTTTTCCTGCTATTAAATTTGATGATTCTAATTTTAAAATAGTCTAACTCTTGGGAGGCTATAGTTCTTTAATCATCCATACTCCACTTAAATGACCTGTATTTCCTAGTGGCCCGTTTAGTTTTTTGAACCCAAATTTTTCGTAAACGGTAATGGCTCGGCTGAGTTCTGGTAAAGACTCAAGATAGACCTTATTGAAACCTTTTTGCTTTGCTGTTTCTAGGCATTTGATTAAGAGCGCAGCCCCAATTCCTTTTCCTCTGGCTTCCGGCAATAAATACATTTTAACCAGCTCGCATGTGTCTTCCGACAGTCCTTTGGTCGGACAAATACCACCACCACCGATTATACGGCCTTCGATTTCAGCAATAAAATACACAGACCTTTCCACGCTGTAGAGTCCAAAAAGATTGTCAGTACTCTCTTCATAATATACAGTACCGGGTTTATCCGCACCAAATTCTTTGAGACAAGACCTGATAATTTTGGCTATAGCAGCATTGTCTTGTGGTTCAATATTTCTTAAGGTGTAGGTTAGATCCATTGTTACTAAATTACTAAAAGATTTGTATGCGCATCATGCAGAACTTACTTCTTGATTGCGTAATTTGATTAGAATGATAGTTTATAATCTAGGAGTCAAAGCGGTTAAATGTTTAAACCATGTGTAAACCAAAACAAAAAACCCATCGCAAATTATTCATTTACAATGGGTTGATATTTGTTTTCGTGACCCCGTCAGGATTCAAACCTGAAACCTTTTGATCCGTAGTCAAATGCTCTATTCAATTGAGCTACGGGGCCTGTTTTTTTGGCTTTTCACTTTCCTGAAACCTTCCCGACTGTGGTCGGGATGCGTATTCAATTGAGCTACGGGGCCTGTTTTTTTGGCTTTTCACTTTTCTGAAACCTTCCCGACTGTGGTCGGGATGCGTATTCAATTGAGCTACGGGGCCATTTTGGCTACA
>CAMDFC010000112.1 GCA_945897185.1 Chitinophaga pinensis
CACCTCATCGGCAGTGGTCTGGATATTTTCTGCAATTTCAACGATAGTGCTATTGGAGATGAGCACATCTAATTGCTGGTTGTAGTGGCTTGAAAATTTATCCTTTATTGTTGCTTTACGAACGAGAATCGTCATAAATTATGAATTACCCAAAGATAAATGTTTTGGACATAGAAAGTAGTTATTCAGGAACCTGAAAGATTTGCAAAAGGGGCATTTTTTATTAATTTTGCTCCCCATTCGGGAAGTGGCGCAAATAATAGATTGCGCATCCCGACTGAAAGTCGGGATGGTCGCCAGTTCCCTGTCTACCGTCAGGTAGAGAATCTGGTCTTCCCGACAAAACAAAAGAGCCTTGGCGATAGCCGGGGCTTTTTTTGTTCACTAATCCGCTTTTATACATTTTAGAATGATTTAATGACTAATTATTCTAGTTGATTTTCTCTTTCAAATAGAGCATTTGATCATAATATCATTGAAATAATTTTTTACTTTAGGTAATATATTTATTACCTTTACATGAAATCAAGTGAACTTTTACGAATCCTTTTAAAAGCTGGTTGGGTTATCAAAAGACAATTAGGAAGTCATATGATTTTAGAACACCCATTAAAGATTGAGCAAATTGTTTTTCCAACACATGGAAGTAAAGAGGTTGGTAAAGGTTTAGAAATGAAAATTAGAAAACTAGCAGGATTAAAATAATTGACCAATGAAAATTAAAATAATTGTTGAAAAAACAAAAACAGGATTTTCCGCGTATGCTGAGAAACAAAATATTTTTTCTGTCGGTGGATCTATTCAAGAATTGAAATACAATATGCTTGAGGCTGTTAATCTTTTTTATAGCGAAGATGGAAAAGAAGCAGGAGAGAAAGACCTTTATTTTGAATTGGACTTACCTCAATTCTTTGAATTTTATAAAGTACTTAATGCAAAAGCAATATCAGAAAGAATTGGTATGCACCAAAGTCTACTTGCACAATATATTTCTGGAATTAAAAAACCCTCATCTTCCCAGTTGTCAAGAATTCAAAATGGCATTAGAGAAATTGGACAAGAACTTGTTAATGTCTCTCTTTTGATGAAGTAGACAACTTAATTAAATATCAACCAAGCACCCCAGCTAAACTCCCCCCCTTAGCAAACAACCTATCTGTTTTCATGATCATTTCTGGATCTAATTCTACCGCTGGCGCATGGTGGGCTTTGATTCTTGCATCAATGATAAGCGGACCAGCACAACCCCAATGTTTGTGTTGGTAAAACTCTCCAATGCCATACATGTCATGCGAAGGATTACATCTGGTAAACGCAACCCACAAGAAATTTCTTAGGTTCCTGGAAGTAAATTCTGCATCATCACACCATATCAACATTAGTGTGCCGGAACAATTGCTGATTTCTGAAGCAAGCTGACCATTAAGCTGTTTGACTTCCTCTAAAGTTGAAGTTGAATCAACATAACATTTGGTTGAAAATGCTGCAATACCAGGCATGATCATTCTAAAATCTTTTACACCACTCAGGTTATTGAAACAAGCTGGCAATTCTTTGTCCAATGTCCTTATCGGTTCGCCGTATGCAGCAAAAACGACTTTACTGCCACTGTTCAAACCAGTCCCTGAATAATCCAAGGTATCGATGGTAGTATTTGTATGAAAATGAATATCCCTATCCAAATGAATTCTTTCTAAAATATATTGGAAGAATTCAGCTTCATGGTGTGTACTAAGTTGGTTGGTTGGGTCAGCTGTAATAAATAAAAACTTAGCCAGACTCAATTGTCCAGTTCCTAATATATGATTGGCAATGGTTAGTAACTCAGCAGGTTGTTTTGTCGGTGCATAAGGCGTGTATCTTTCACTTCCGATCGCCAATAAAAGAGGATGAACGCCAGCAGCGTCAACGGCATGGACTTCCTTCACACCTGGAATTTCTTTGGGTATGGCCGTCCCGGTCATTTCATGAATAAGCTGTCCAAATGATGTGTCTTCCTGAGGTGGTCGACCTACAACGGTAAAAGGCCAGATGGCATTTTTTCTGGCAAAAACCTTGTGCACCTTCATCAATGGGAAAGGATGCTGCAAACTGTAATAACCCAAATGATCACCAAAAGGTCCCTCTGGTTTATTTTCACCCGGTATAACTTCACCTGTAATTACAAAATCTGCATCTGTGCTTACAGCAAATCCATCTTTATAAGTATACCGAAACCTTCTACCAGCAAGTAGACCAGCGAAGGTCATTTCGCTTAATTCCTCTGGCAAAGGCATCACGGCAGAAACAGCATGAGCGGGTGGTCCGCCAACAAATACACTCACCTTCAGAGGAATTCCCTGCTTATTGGCTTTGGTCTGGTGTACACCAATTCCCCTGTGCAACTGATAATGGAGGCCAATTTCTTTATCCAATTCATAGTTGTTACCCGACAACTGAATTCGATACATCCCTAGGTTTGATTTCATGATACCTGGCTGGTCGATGTCTTCTGAATAAACCTGTGGGAGGGTAACAAACGCACCACCATCCATAGGCCAGTGTTGAATTAATGGAAGATCAGAGATCTTTATTTCTTCAAACAGTACGGGTTTGTTTATCGGATTTTTTAGTGGTAATGCTTTGAATGCTGCAAATAAAGCACCCATGTTTTGAAAAGGATGTTTAAGTCCTTCAATGGGATTGTTCTTTAATGCAATCAGTTGTTGAACTTGGGCTAAGGTGTCTCTAAATATAAAACGACTACGTTCTAATGAACCAAATATATTTGAAACAGCTCTGTATTTTGAGCCTTTTACATTTTCAAACAAAAGGGTTGGACCGCCTACTTCATAAACCCTGTGGTGAATGGTGGCCATTTCAAGGTAGGTATCTACTTCTTCAGTCACCCTCACCAAATGACCATTACGCTCTAAATCCAAGAGGCATTCTTCCAACGATTTGTAGGCCATTTGGACAAGGTTTGAATGATTAAAGGCAACGAAATTCTAAAATCAATGCTTTAGTTATATCTCATTAAGATATAAAAATTAATTACTTATATTCTTTCAAAAGAGGAGAAGTAGAAATTGCCTTCGATCTGGGCATTTTCATCACTATCGCTTCCGTGAACAGCGTTTTCCCCTACACTTTTAGCATACAGTTTACGAATGGTACCTTCTTCAGCATTGGCTGGGTTGGTAGCACCGATCAATTTGCGGAAATCTTCTACAGCATTTTCTTTTTCAAGAATGGCAGCAACAATTGGACCACTGCTCATGAATTCAACCAATTCGCCATAGAAAGGTCTTTCTTTATGGACTGCATAGAACTCACCAGCTTTTTCAGCTGAAAGCTTGGTCAATTTCATAGCGATTATCTTGTAACCAGATGCTTCAATGTGTTTTAGAATGGAACCAGTATGTCCGCTCGCAAATGCATCTGGCTTAATCATTGTAAATGTTCTATTAGTCATAATTTTTTCTTTTTTTAGAACTACAAAGTTAAATGAAGAGCCATCACTACCCAAGTAAAAAGCCTGTTAATTGGTTTACATTTATTTGGATATTACATTTGCACTCAATTATGAAAGAAATTAGTCATGTTTTTGAATCACTCAAGCCTACAGATGCTGTTGTTATCAACATGCACCAAAAGCCAGATCCTGATGCAATGGGCTCAGCATTAGGACTTTATCATTTTATTAAAAAACTGGGTAACCCTGTGGTAGTGATATCTCCAACCAATTGGGCTGATTTCTTAAAATGGATGCCTGGGATTGAAGATGTGATTGATTTTGAATCGAAGGGAGAATTGGCTAAAAAATACCTTTCTTCTGCAAAATGGTTGTTTAGTCTAGACTACAATCATTTCAACCGTACAAGGTACATGGAGGGAATTTTGATTCAGATGGATTGCAAAAAAGTGTTAATCGACCACCACAGAGAACCCCAAACTGAATGTTTTGATTTCGGCTATAGTAACATCATGAAAAGTTCTACTTCAGAAATGATTTATGATTTCATAGTTCTTTCTGGTAAAAAAGAGTTGATTGATCAAAATATTGCGGCTTGTTTATATGCAGGTGTTATGGCCGATACGGGTTCATTTAGGTTTTCCTCTACCGGTCCGGATACCCATAAAATGATTGCTGAACTTCAGGCCTACGAAATCAACCATCCGATGATCCATTCCAACGTTTATGATAATTTCCAGGAAAATAGGCTTCGTTTCATTGGTCATGTTCTTTTAAACAGAATGGAAGTGCTTTACGAACACAATTCAGCAATCATTGCCATTCCAAAATCTGACATATTAAAATTTCATATCAAAACTGGTGAAACAGAAGGGTTGGTCAATTATCCACTTACCATTCAAGGAATTGAGATGTCTGCCTTACTTATAGATAGGGATGAGGAGAGAAAATGGTCTTTTAGAAGCAGAGAAACCTTCGATTGCAATACATTTGCAAGGAAATACTTTGAAGG
>CAMDFC010000113.1 GCA_945897185.1 Chitinophaga pinensis
ATGAAAATAAGGGGCTTGGTCTATGGTTTAAAAAATGTAAGCGTCAATGAGTTGTTGTTAAATATGGTGTTGCAGAATAAAGACAGCAGCAAGAGCTTTCTCTTTCAGCAAGTAACCAAAGAAGGGTATTTTGAGACCCGAGAACAAATGTTTTATGACACGGCAAAACTGTTTTATAGTTTTAACCAAAATCCAAAGCTAAACGACATTACACAGATACAATTTGACAATGGGTTACTAAAACCTTCGGCCAAATTGATTCGATACACAGACTTAGAAAAGATTCAAATCTGGAATGACAGTATTGTAAAAGCAAGAATGGTTTATTTTTTAAAATTGCAGGAGGATTGGAAAAGCAAATCACAATACAAAACCTTACAAGAAGTAATTATTAAATCGAGGGCCAAACCAAAAGAAGATGCGTTAGATGAAAGGTATGCAAGCGGATTGTTTGCAGGGGGTGATGCCCAAGTGCTGGATTTTATGAGTGATCCTGCTTCCATGGGTGGATTAGATCTTTTCACCTATTTACAAGGGAGAGTACCCGGCTTGATGGTCAACCGCTCAGGAAGTGCAGTATCACTAACATGGAGAGGTGCAAACCCAGATATTTATCTTGACCAGCAATTGGTTGGTCCGGAATTTATACAGTCCATGAATGTGAGAGACGTTGCCATAATTAAAGTGTTCAGACCGCCTTTCTTTGGATCCATAGGCGGCGGGAGCGGTGGCGCTATTGCTATTTATTCTAAGAAAGGTGGCGATATGAGAACTGCAAATGATGGCAGGAACAGCAAGGGAATGTTATCTACACTCATTCCAGGTTATACCCGATTTAAAGAGTTTTTTAACCCTCAATATGATATTCCGGGTGATAACCCAGACACTGACATCAGAAATACACTCTATTGGAGCCCCTATGTAATTACAAATAAAAAACACCCTCGTTTCAAGATTCAGTTTTTCAACAATGACTTTAGTAAAAAACTCAACATTGTTCTTGAAGGAGTCAATACAAACGGGAAAATAACCAGAGTCGTGAAAGTAATTGAATAACACTTTCAACATCATTTGTCATTTGCCAAGCTGACTGTCGTCATTTTTGCTCGCGTTTAAGATGTTCATATTTGCTTAACAAAATAAAACATCTAAACACTCATAATGAATAGACGAAGTAGCATCTTATTACAAAACATCTTAGTCCTTCAAAAAACGTTTTGCGCTAAGGAATTCGATTGGAAGTGTTGTAAATCCCTTAATTGCAAGATCTGCCATAATTTCTCCAACAACTGAAACGAATTTAAAACCATGTCCACTGAAACCCCTGGCAAAACAAACCCTACCCTCGGTTTCCTTTAAACAATCAATCACAAAATGTTCATCCTTTGAATTACTGTAAAGGCAGGTCTTGATATCAAGTACCTGACCTTTTGCTTTAGGCATATACCTCTCAATAAACCCTAGCAATGGCTCTTTATCAATTTCTGTTATGTTTCTATCTACCTCATCAGGATCGGTTTCTGCTCCAGGATAATGGTAGGCAAACTTAAATCCAATTGGATTTTTGGTATCACTGATTTCAGCAATCGGAAAACCATAATAAGCACCTGGCTTTTCTTTGTCAACCACAAACCAACAAGGGAACCCTGGAGTTTTAAAAGCATTGGCATCATCGGGTTGAATCCACATCAAAGTTTGTCGCGTTATCTTGAGCTGGTCATTGATGGACGGCATTAGCTTAGCCGACCAAGGACCAGCAGTAACTATGATTTTTTTACAAGTATAATTCCCATTTGAAGTCCTGACCTCTACCCCATTATTAATCAGCTCCCAACCCAAAACTTTTTCATGCTGATGAATAACTGTACCTAATTTTTTGGCCTCCTTCACGTAGCTTAAAATTGCTTTTTCAGTCTCTACAAAACCAGCTTCTGGCTCATAAATCCATTCATACTCTTCAGGCAAATCAAATAATGGCAAAATTTCCAACTGATCTCCATTCCTAACATCTAACAGTGGAATTTGATATTGTGAAGCAGCAGTCCTGATGCTTTCAATAATAGTATGTCCAACAGGACCAGCATAAAATATCCCAGTTTCATGATACATCTTGTTTCCGGAAACCTTTTCAATTTCTTGCCAATTTTGATAAGCCCTTTCCAACAAAGGAATATAATCAGGATGTTCAAAATAAGCTTTCCTTACAATTCTTGATTGGCCACTATGGGCACCCCTTTCGTGTACCAATTCAAATTGCTCAATACCCAATACGGTTGCACCCGACTTAGCCAGGTGGTAACAGGTAGAAGACCCCATGGAGCCTACGCCAATGACAATATAATCGAATTGTTTATTCATAAAAACATCATCAAAATAAAGAAACTTAGACTACAATATTTCTTATTTTCACAAGAATCAAAACTACATCATTGGAACAACAGGTACTCAAGCGAACATTGACACCATTAATGTTATGGGGACTTGGTGTTGGCTATGTGATTTCAGGCATGTATTTTGGATGGAACCTTGGCCTAGAAAAAGGGGGGACTTGGGGTTTGGGCATTGCTACCTTATTTATTGTGGTCATGTATGCCTGTTTTACTTTTAGTTATGCAGAATTGGCTTGTGCAATTCCAAAAGCAGGCGGTGGTTTTGATTATGCCACCAGAGCGCTTGGAAAAAAATGGGGATTTATTGCAGGTATCGCACAAATTATTGAGTTCACTTTTGCACCACCCGCTATTGCCTTTGCAATTGGCGCATACTTTAACTTGTTTTTCCCGAATATACCCATCCTCTACATCGCTATTACCAGTTATCTAATTTTTACTGCTCTAAATATATATGGTGTAAAAGCAGCAGCAATTTTTGAATTGGTCATCACCATCTTGGCGGTTGCGGAACTTTTGCTGTTTGCGGGTTTAACACTACCCCACTTTGAAATAAAGAATTTATCTCAGAATGCATTACCCAATGGCTGGGCTGGTATTTTTGCAGCCATCCCCTTTGCCATTTGGTTTTTCCTAGGTATTGAAGGGGTTGCCAACGTTGCCGAAGAAACGATCAGACCGCAAAAAACCATTCTCATCGGATTTGGATCTGCAATTTTTACGCTCACCATTCTCTGTTTCCTCACTTTTATTAGTGCAGTCGGTATTGGGGGTTGGGAGAAAATAGTTTACAAATCTGATGGCAGCATATCTGATTCTCCTTTGCCATTGGCCTTGGGTGAGTTATTTGGTAACAACAGCAGTCTTTACCACCTGCTTATCACCATCGGATTGTTGGGATTGGTGGCCTCTTTTCATGGTCTGATTTTAGCATCAGGCAGAGCCACTTTTGAATTTGGCAGAGTAGGTTATTTTCCAAAAGCTTTGGAGAAAATTCATCCAAAGTTCAAGACACCGGCAAACGCCTTGGTCTTTAACATGGTTATCGGCATAGGGGCTTTACTTACTGAAAAAACTGCTGAAATCATCACCATCTCTGTGTTTGGAGCCCTCACCTTGTATGCCGTATCGATGGTTTCTGTTATACGATTAAGAAAAACAGAACCCACATTGGAGAGGCCATTTAAAGTACCACTCTACCCCCTCTTACCCATATTGGCCCTTGTGATTGCACTTGTTTCCATCATCGCCATGATTTACTATAACCATGTTTTGGGCGGTATATATCTTGGAATACTTATATCCAGCTTGGTTGCATTTTCATTTTTTGATAAAAAGATTCCGAACTAAATTATATTCTAATACAAGTTTATGCAGACAAAAGAAATCATACCATACGTAAAAAACCATCCCTCCGGAAAAGTGAAGATTGCTATTGCCGACATCGATGGTATATTAAGAGGAAAGTACATTTCATCGGAAAAATTTCTATCTATAATTGAAAAAGGGACAAGCTTTTGTGATGTGATCATGGGATGGGATGCTGCAGATGTCTTGTACGACAAAGCTGAATTTACAGGATGGCATACTGGTTATCCGGATAATCCCGCTTCTATTGATTTAAAGACCTTCAGAAAGATACCTTGGGAAAATGACATCCCCTTCTTTCTTGCTGAGTTAAACGACCATAAAAAAAATCCATCCGAAGTTTGTCCGCGCCAACTGCTTAAAAAAATTGCATCGCAGGCAGAACAGATGGGCTATACCCCATTCATGTCACAAGAATTTGAATGGTTCAGTTTTGCAGAAACGCCACAATCGGTAACCGACAAACAATTCAAAAATCTACAACCTTTAAGTCCGGGTTCATTTGGTTATTCTATTTTAAGAACCAGCCTAAACAACCCATTTTTTACCGACCTGTTTGATCAACTGACAAAATTCAATATACCCATTGAAGGATTGCATACAGAAACTGGACATGGTTCCT
>CAMDFC010000114.1 GCA_945897185.1 Chitinophaga pinensis
TTTACTGGAACTTTGTTTCAACTAAAGCGTTCTGAAGCAGAAGTAATGGTTGAAGATCTTGGGGGTAAAATACTTTCTGGTATAAGCTCAAAACTCGACTACCTTATTGTTGGTGAAGATGCAGGTTCTAAACTAGAGAAAGCAAAAAAAATTGCAAGCATTACTATTTTAAACGAAAATCAATTTTTAGAATTAGTCAAAAGCCAAGCATGATTAACCTTGAAATTAAACGAACTCATTTTGACAATAAATTCATTCCTGACAATTTTTCAAGGCTAACAACCAATCTCATAAATTTATCAAAGAACCCTTATCATAGAGAAAGAAATATTTCACTTTTCTTCTCCATGATTAACAAAAAGATAAATGCATATTTGACTGGAAACAGTGACGCTAAGAGATATTGTATAAAGCTATTTATCCTCAGAACTACGGCTTGGTTTCATAATAAAAATCAAGAATTCCCTATTTGTGAAATGCTTAATGTAGAAGTAGAAGACACCTATATGAAGAGGACAATTCATGGTCCGATAGGATTGAATTTTTCTTCCTATTTAAGAGACTATGATTTTCAAGTGTTGCTTCCGAAAATTATCAATAATGAAGTACCTAAATCTGAAAAAGAAAAATTTGGGCTGCTACATGGACTACTCTATAAACTACAATTCAAGAAATACAACCCAGCAGGGTCATTAAAGCACCCTGCAATCATGGCTTTAAGTGTTTCAGTGAATAGAGCATATGAGAAATTGCCGAGCATTCATCCTGTCTTAGGTAATGCTTACCTCGAAAAAGGAGAGGATTCAATTACTTCAGGTTATTTCAGTAAAATGGGACTTACCCCATCTTTCTTTATGCCAAAAAATGCAGTGGCTCCACTCGCCATCTATCATGAGGCAAATGACCTTGAAAATCGAAGTGAAATTGAACTCTATGCGCTCATCTCGGTAATGGAAACACTGCAGCAAATTTATAGACCTGAAATTTATTGCTCTAATGAAAAAGCCGGCGACGTTATTACGCCATCACTTCAAAACAAAAACTTTACACCTTCCCCAATATTGTATGATCGAAATGAACGGGACAACCTATTGATTGCAAATCAAGCAGCATATGTTGAACAACATTTTCTCCAGCCCTTCAAAAATGAATTAGAAGATCTGTGCAACAATTTCTCTACGATTTATCCGGAAATGGTTAAATAGGGAATAGCCTGCCTGCCGGTAGGCAGGCAGGCTATTCCCTATTCCCTACACAATCAACCCCTTCCCTACCAAATACTCCGCAATTTGTACGGCATTAGTGGCTGCACCTTTACGGAGGTTATCGCTTACTATCCACATATTAATTGTCTTTGGCTGTGTTTCATCTCTTCTTATTCTTCCAACAAAAACCTCATCTCGTTCGTGTGCATCCTTGGGCATAGGGTATTGTTGAGTAGTTGGATCGTCTACAACAATAACCCCTGGAGCTGAAGACAAAATATTTCTTACTTCATCCAATTCAAATTCCTGTTCAAATTCTATGTTTACACTTTCACTATGTCCGCCCATTACAGGTATGCGTACTGTAGTTGCCGTAACTTTGATTGAGTCATCACCCATAATTTTTTTCGTTTCCAATACCATCTTCATCTCTTCTTTGGTATATCCATTTTCAAGAAAAACATCAATCTGTGGTATCACGTTTAAATCAATTGGATACTTGTAAGCCATCTCCCCTTCAATTCCATTTCTTTCATTCATTAACTGATTGACTGCTTTAACGCCAGTACCTGTAACACTTTGATAGGTGCTTACCACAATACGTTTGATTGCATAACGCTTATGCAAAGGAGCCAATGCAACTACCATTTGGATGGTTGAACAATTGGGATTTGCAATGATCTTGTCGTTTGCAGTCAGCTCAGAAGCATTGATTTCCGGTACCACCAATTTTTTGGTAGGATCCATTCTCCATGCAGAAGAATTATCGATAACTGTTATTCCCGCCGCCGCAAATGCAGGTGCCCACTGGGTAGATGTGCTGCCACCTGCAGAGAACAAAGCTACAGCTGGTTTCATATCGATCGCGGTCTGCATGCCCACCACCTTATACTGTTTCCCCTTAAACTCCACTTCTTTACCTATTGATTTTTCAGATGCAACGGGAATCAATTCCGAGACAGGGAAATTTCTTTCTGCCAAAATCTGTAACATTTTTGTGCCCACCAAACCGGTAGCACCTACTACTGCAACTTTCATCTTTTCATCTTTTACCCTTTCGGGATGGTTAAAAAAAAGCCTCCCAAGTTGGAAGGCTGTTACCTATTTGGTTCATACAAATTGGAACTAACCTTCCCTGTGGGACTGTTTACGATTCTGTTTTGTATGTTTTATCATTTTCATTGTGTAGCAAATCTAATAATGATAGAAATTTCTGCCAAATATTTGTTGTTTATCCCTTTCCGAGATTCTAATGGGTTGATAGTTTCACAACATGAAAAGTATTTCCTTTCTGTTGTTGTTGTTTTTTCAACTTGTTGCAAAAGGGCAAGCTGAGCGTTATGCTGTGTTGATTCATGAAATCATGGCCGACCCATCTCCTGTTATTGGTCTTCCAAATACCGAATACATCGAACTTAAGAACAACAGCAACCAAGCCATTAATTTATTCCGTTGGAAAATCAACAATGGTACAACTACTGCAACGATCAATACCCAATTTTTACTTCAGCCAGATAGTTTTGTAATTGTTTGTTCCAGAACCCAAGCTGCATTATTTAACGAGCCAAATAAAACACTCGGCATTACTTCTTTCCCATCCATTGCGAATGAAGAAGATATCATTACCCTTCAATCTGCAGAAAACAAGACCATTCATTCCGTTTCTTTTGAAACCTCCTGGTACCAAGACGCTATTAAAACCAATGGCGGATGGAGCTTAGAAATGATTGACCCTTCTGCTCCATGCGCACCCAATAATTGGAAAGCATCCACAAATAGCAAAGGAGGTAGTCCGGGTTTTCAAAACAGTGTACATGGAAAACTTAATCATACAACACCTACAAAATTACTACAATGCTTCGCGCTAAACAGAAACACACTACTGCTCTCTTTTGACACCGCATTGGATAGTCTTTCAATTACCCATACAGCAAATTATACATTCTCCAATAGCGATTTAAGTGTAGTGCAAGCCAAAGCTTTAGCGCCATTGTTTAATGAGGTGGAATTAAAAACCAATGCAGGATTGGATAGCAATAAAATCTATACGCTAACACTGAAAGATGCCATGAGTTGCCTCGGAGAACAGAAGAATAATTTTTCAATAAAAACAGGTTTGGTAAAACTGATTGACAAGGGCGACTTGGTTTTTAATGAGCTTCTTTTTGATCCATTACCAGGAGGAGTTGATTTTATAGAAGTTGTAAATACAAGTAATGGAATTGTAAACGCCAAAGATATTTACATAAGCAACCGCAATACGGATGGATCGATAAATGGAAACGCCGTTGGCTACTTGAAAAACTTTGCTGTTTTTCCATTTGAGCCTGTTGTGTTTACAACCGATACAGTTTATGTGAGGAGAAACTGGCAAAATGTTGATCCATCGAAATTGCTTTTGGTAAAATCGCTTCCCTCCATGCCAGATGATAGAGGAAATGTGTTACTACTCAATTCATCCGGAGTAGTTATAGACGAGGTCAATTATGCACTAGACATGCATTTTCCTTTGCTTAGAAACCGCTCTGGTATTGCATTGGAGAAAATAGACTTATCAGCATCTTCTAAGCAAAAAGACAATTGGCATTCGGCTTCTTCCTCAGATAATTATGCCACGCCAACAAAAGAGAATTCTCAGCGAAAAACAACAGAAAAAAACAAGAACTGGATTCAGGTAGAACAAAATGTTTTACGCCCGGGGAACGATGGATTAAACAATCTCTTACAAATCGATTACCAGTTTGAATCGCCAGGCACATTATTGTCTGTCTACCTTTTCAACCAACAAGGCGTGCAAGTATGTAAAATCCTCAACAACTTAATTTGCGGAAAAAAAGGCAGTTACAATTGGAAGGGGCTAGACAATCAAAGCAACTACATCAATACAGGAGTGTACATACTTGTGGCAGAAGCCTTTCATTTGAATGGCATGAAAAAAAGATACAAGAAGGTAATCGGAATTAAACGAGTTTGATATCGAATTGAACAAGGTCTACAAACTGTGCAATTCTAGC
>CAMDFC010000115.1 GCA_945897185.1 Chitinophaga pinensis
ATGCCAAGGAAGGATTTAAATGGGATTGGAAGCACCAAGGAAATAATTTCTGGGGTGCAGATGCTGCGGTGACCACTGTGCCTGATATGGCGGAAGCCTTGAGTAAGGATCCACATGTGGAGGTCTTGATCATGAATGGCTACTACGACTTGGCAACAGTCTTTCATGGCGTGGAGCATTCCATCGCCCACATGGGATTGCCAAGTTCGGCTACAGATCGAATCAAGATGACCTACTACGAAGCAGGTCACATGATGTACACGCATTTGCCGTCTGCAGCGCAATTCCGTCAGGATTTGAAGTCCTTTATCCAGAGTACGGTAAGCAAATAAAAAAAGAGAACCTAACTAGTGAAACCAATGGCTATGAAAAATCATCTTAGCCATTGGTTTCGATGGTTGGTAACTTAAATATTTACTTTTTTGATCGCTACCTGCGTTAAATTTTTAGGTAAGGCATCAAGATTAATAAAATCTATTTTTTCAATACCGTCAAAGTGATTTCATTTCTCAGGTAGATTTTTTTGCATTAATGATTACTACGCGTTGTTAAGTTTTTGTAATTGACAGGTATGAAGCGCGAATATCCCTATAAACCAAAAGATCATCAAGCTATCCATAAAAACCGGCCACACGGGAGAATTTTTGGTAATCCAAATGGAGAATGGTTTGAAATTGATTGAGATTTTGGAAGCTTCAAGAAGGAGGTATCCAACGATTCAGATTAACTGAGGCAGGATATTATCAAAAACATTAGAAATTTATAATTTGATAAAATTGCCATTACTTTCAAATAATGGCCGGGATGTACTTTTGATATCGTTGAGCTAAAACCAAAAAAAAAACAATAAATTCTATGAAAAAAAGTACATTTTTACCCTTATTAGTTTCTCTCTTGGCCACGTCAGCTTTTGTTGCGTGTAACACAGAAGAGGAAACCATACCAGAAGTTGTTGAGACTGTAGAGTTCAAAAACAGATCGCTTACTCCAGCATTTGTTAAAATGGGAGCAGATTTCTCTAACGTAGGTGTTTTCACGCTTGTAAGTAGTGAAGACCCAATTCCAAATTCCAATAACATGGTTTATGGTGGTGCACCAGATGGTCAAGGATTTATCAAGAACCCTGATGGAAGTGGCTACATCATGGTTACAAACCATGAAAATACTTGGGCTGTATCAAGATTGTTCCTTGACAAAAAATTAAACATTGTTAAAGGGGATTACATCGTGAACACAGATGGTGGTATGTTTAGATTATGTTCTGGAACTATGGCAACTCCAGAAATTCATGGTTTTGGACCAATGTTTTTGACTACTGGTGAATCAAACGTAAACGCGATGACTCATGCCATCAATCCAATAGGAACTGCAGAAGCTTCAAATAACACAAGAACTAAACCTGCTTTGGGTAAATATAGTGGAGAGAATGCTGTGCCTCTACCTAAAGTTGCTTACCCTGGTAAAACAGTAATTATTATAGGTGAAGATGCTGGAAATGGACAAGTATACTTATATGTTTCCAACACAGTTGGCGATTTGGATAATGGTAAATTATATGTTCTAAGAAGAACAGATCTAAACCAGATCGAAACTGCAATGAAATGGAACACCAATTATCCAGTTGAATTCGTGGAGGTTCCTAATGCAAAAAATTTAACAGGTGCTGAAATTGAAACCTTAAACACTTCATTAAAAAGCTTAGTGCTAGCTCGCGTTGAGGATTTGGATTACAGAAAAGGATCCGCAGTAAACAACAGAGAAATATATTTTGTATCAACTGGTGTAAGTGGTTCTACAGAGAAAACTTACATGGGAAGAATGTATCAGTTGAAGTTGGATGCATCTAACCCACTTGTTGGAACTTTGAAAGTTGTTGCTGATGGAGATGTTTCGCCTACAGGAGCAAATGTAAAAGGTACTGACATCATCAATCCAGATAACGTAGCTGTAACAGAGAATTTCGTTTACATTCAAGAAGATGGAGATTCCTTTTTTCCTGAAGCTACACACAATTCTCTTATTTGGCAATATGACATCGCTTCTGGTACCAAAAAGATATTTATGGACATGACGCATAAGGATGCACAGTTTCTAAATTCTAAATACAATCCAGCTGGAGCTAACCAATCTAAGTTTGGGGTTTGGGAACATGGTGCTATGGAGGATATTTCAGATGTAGTGGGTGTTCCTGGTACATTTACCATCAATATCCATGCACACACTTGGATTGAAGGTGATAAATTTTTGAATCCTAGTAAGGCTACTTCTGTTCAGTCTTATAAGTCAGGAGGACAGACACTTATCTTGAAAAGCGTACCGAGATAAATTATAATTTGTTAATTAGAAAAACTTTCGCTCATCTTCTTGAGCGGAAGTTTTTTTATTATACTCAAAAAATTAAACTAATGATTAGAGCATTAATTATAATCCTGTTTTTAGCCTCAGCTTTTTCATGTGCGGAAAAAGAGAGCCAAACTTTTGAAAGCAAACTAAAAGTAACTGTTTTAGAAAAGATAGATACACTTGGTATTGCTTTAGTAGAATTGGAAAATAATAAAAGTAAAGAAGAGTTAATCCAAACTTTTAGAAAGGCACGAAAGGATTATAAAAAGATAGAGCCCTTTGTAGAATACTATTTTCAAGGTCATTCAAGACGAATAAATGGCCCTGCTTTACCTGAAATTAAAATAGACGATAATATTGTAAATGATGCCTCAGGGTTTCAAGTACTTGAAGAATTAATTTTTACTGATAGCATAGATGTAAGTGAATTAAAAAAACAAGTCAATATCTTAAAGACTGATCTAAAATTTGTTCAACAAAATTTTAAAGATTTACCCATACAGAATCATCATTTTTACGAATTGATGCAACATCAAATCATTAGAATTGCAACGTTAGGTGTTACAGGTTTTGATTCTCCAGTAGCATTTAATTCAGTAGAAGAAGCTGAATTTTCTATTGAAGGCATTGAAGAGTTTTATACGTTGTATTGTGAACTTAATAAGCAGGCAATAAATCCTGACTTAATTAAACTGTTTGAAAAAGCGAAGCAGTTTGCAAAAAGCAACAATGACTTTGATACTTTTAATAGGTTGGGATTTATAAAAAACCATTTAATGCCCATGAGCATTGCTTTTGAAAATGAATTTAAAGTGGTTATTGACCAAACTCCTAACTATAATGATAACAAGGTTTTTTACGGTCATTTAGCAGATTTAATGCAAGGAAGAAAACTCAATCCTGATGCGTTTTCTCCATTTGCAGAAACAAAATCAACTCCTGAAAAAATCACATTAGGAAAAGTATTATTTAATGATGTCAGTTTGTCGCGAAATAATAATTTAAGTTGCGCTACTTGTCATAGTGCTGATAAAGGTTTTGCAGATGGCAAAGTTACTTCTTCAGCTAATGTCCACAGTATTTCTATCAAACGAAATTCGCCTACAGTATTGTATTCGTCATTTCAAAAGTCATTTTTTTACGACATGCGTTCACAAGATTTGGAGAACCAAATCGAAAGTGTCATGAAAGATCCAAATGAGTTTAATCTTTCTCTAAAAGAAATCAATGAGAGAGTTTCTACTAACAAGGATTTAATTCCCTTATTTACGAAAGCGTTTCCTGATAAAAAAGAAATAACACATTATGAAATCAGGAACGCCATTGCGGCTTATGTGAGAAGTTTGATGCCATTTATTGCTAAAATAGATCTTTATTTTTCTGACAAAGGAACGCTTACTGAAAGCGAACTGAAGGGATTTAATTTATTTGCTGGAAAAGCAAAATGTGCAACCTGTCATTTTATTCCTATTTACAATGGGACTGTTCCCCCATGGTTCAACAATTCTGAATCTGAAGTGATCGGTGTTCCAGAAAATGTTGCCTGGAATAATGCGGTTGTAGATGATGATAAAGGAAGATATTATGTAACTCAATTAGAACAACTCCTCTATTCTTTTAAAACGCCTACCATAAGAAATTCCGAAAAAACAGCGCCTTACATGCACAACGGTGTTTATAAGACCTTAGAAGAAGTGATGAAGTTTTACAAATTAGGTGGTGGAAATGGAATTGGAATGAATTTGGAATATCAGACATTGCCTTTTGATACTTTGGATTTGACAGATGAAGAAAC
>CAMDFC010000116.1 GCA_945897185.1 Chitinophaga pinensis
AATTGTTTGTTTTGCTCTCTAATAAGTAAATTTGATGGTTTTAATAGCTTGAGATGTTTTAATGTTTCATAACTTCTTTTCCCATTATGATAAATATCCAAGCGCAATGACTTAGTACCATCTTTATTTAATCTTGACCTTAAATAAATACTCATTTGATTGTTTAATTGTTTATCAAGAAATGTATTTTTCTAAGTGTGGAACAATAGAAGCACAAATTTCGTGAAGACAAAGGAAACAATCTGAAAAGAACTTTCCTCAAAATGTCAATAAGTGATTGAAAATTAAACTTATGTATAAAAAAAGCCTCTCATAAAAGAGAGGCTTTGTGCCCAGAACAGGAATCGAACCTGCACTACCTTGCGATAACCAGATTTTGAGTCTAGCGCGTCTACCAGTTCCGCCATCTGGGCTAGGGGAACGAAAATAGTTTAACTATTTGTAACCACAAACATCTTTGTTAAAAATTAAAAGGGGAACGTAGAAATCTGTAATTTTGTATTTCAAATTGGGGCTGACCGGTATTGACAGCGTAGATCTTTGAGGGTAAGCATGCAGTGCGTTGCGAATGTTGCACTTTAATCTGAATTCGAAAAACACAAATGGCGAGAATACATACGCCATGGCTGCCTAATCAGAGATTAGCGCATCCATTATAGCCGCAAGACGGGCCCGCCTTTGCCAAGTCTGCACGCTGAATCAAAAAAAACAAGGCTGCTTCAACCATAGGCTGTGCCGGTTGACTAAGACTATTCAGCTACGGAAACTGTTGGTTTGTTTGGTTCCTGCAGTTTTTCGACAATCAATTCCATAATAAGCATGTAGAAAGCTTTCGGCGAATATGTTTGGACGTGGGTTCGAATCCCACCAGCTCCACAAAATATCTTTTTTCTTAAAAAACTAAAAATTACAATCCATTGTGTAATTTTTTTTTGTTTTAATCAATAAGTCTACTAAATTTGTAGACTAAATTAATTACATGAGTAATCAACATCGTTTTGAGACATTGCAATTGCATGCAGGACAAGAGCCTGATCCAGTAACTGGTTCTAGGGCAGTCCCTATATACCAAACCACATCCTATGTATTTAAAAATGCGGATCATGCAGCCAATCTCTTTGGATTAAAGGAGTTTGGTAACATTTACACCAGGATCATGAATCCGACAACAGATGTGTTTGAAAAGAGAATAGCTGCACTGGAAGGTGGAGTTGCGGCTTTGGCAACTTCATCGGGACAAGCTGCACAATTTCTAGCTTTAAATAATATTCTCCAAGTGGGTGATAACTTTGTAACAAGTTCGTTTATCTATGGAGGTACATACAACCAATTCAAAGTTGCCTTCAAAAGATTGGGAATTGATGCAAGATTTGCTGAGGGTGATGAACCTGCAAATTTTGCAAAATTAATCGACCAAAATACCAAAGCAATTTATTTGGAGACGATTGGCAATCCAAGATTGAATATCCCTGATTTTGAACAATTTGCTGCTTTGGCTAAGAAATATGATTTGCCTTTGGTAGTGGACAATACTTTTGGTGCTGGTGGTTATTTGGCACAGCCTTTAAAGCATGGTGCAAATATTGTTGTAGAATCTGCAACTAAGTGGATTGGTGGTCATGGTACAAGTATTGGCGGCGTGATTGTTGATGGAGGAAATTACAATTGGGGTAATGGAAAATTTCCACAATTTTCAGAACCATCTGAAGGATATCACGGACTAAAATTTTGGGATGTTTTTGGTGAAGGAAATCCATTGGGACTTCCAAATGTGGCATTTAGCATTAGAGCGAGGGTTGAAGGTTTAAGAGATTTTGGTGCTTCTCAAAGTCCTTTTAATGCCTTTTTACTCCTTCAAGGATTAGAAACACTTTCATTAAGGGTTGAAAGACATGCGCAAAATGCTTTGGCATTGGCAGAATGGCTGGAGTCTCACCCATTGGTTGAGTTTGTTTGGTATCCAGGTCTTGTTAGCAGTCCCTATCACACACTGGCAAAAAAATATCTCCAAAATGGCTATGGGGGTGTTTTACAGTTTGGAATCAAAGGGGGTGTTGAAAATGGCAAGAAGTTTATTAATTCAATTCAATTGATTAGTCATCTGGCAAATGTGGGTGATGCAAAAACTTTGGCGATACATCCAGCATCAACTACACACGAACAATTAAGTGAAAGCGAACAACAAAAAGCAGGTGTACTACCTAATATGATTAGAATTAGTGTTGGTATTGAACACATCGACGATATAAAGGCTGATTTTGAACAAGCATTCCAAAAGGTTTTTGAAAGCTAAATAACATTCGAAGAATAAAAAAAGGGGCTTTTGCCCCTTTTTTTATTTATTTATTTATCTGCTTGTCTGGTCCAGGTATCTGTCTTTCCAATAAGTGAAATTCCTACATAACCTCTTACTTTAAGTGTATTGGAGTTTTCCATCTTGATGGTGCTTGAATAAGTATTTCCATTTTTAGGATCATAAATATTTCCACCATCCCATTTATTCGATTCTGCATATTTGAAACCCCATATATTGATAATACCCATGATTTGCCTTGAACGTGTTGCTTTATCTGGATGATTAATATCTACCTTGGGCTTCCCAGTTTTCAAATTAATTGGATCTTTTAACCAAACAATTTTTCCTTGGTATATATCTCCGTTTTTATAAATACGGACATGTGCATTTCCTAATCCAGTTTTCCAAACACCAACAATGGCATCAGGATTATTTTCTGCAGATTTAAATGAAGATGATATTAAAAATACAAGAGCCGCTAAGGATAGGCTGAAGATGGCCTTTAACTTACTATAATTCAATTTTGAAAGCCTTTCGAATCTTTTCATAACACTTTTAATTTGGAAGATTAACAATCAATAAAATTATATCAACTGTAAATAAATAAAAAAGGGGCAAAAGCCCCTTTTTTATTCTATAATTAGCAGTTATTTATAACCCACCATGTTTCTATTCATTGAACATCCACCCCCTGCAGAACTACGACTCGTTGTGCATGCACTTGCAAATACAACAACGGCTAAAACAAGCATTAAGTATATTTTCTTTTTCATCGAATTGGTTTGTATACCAAATATAAAACTGAAAAAAGGATTTTGGTATTCAATAGCCGCTTTTTTGTTGTTTCAAAAGGATTTTAACGCCTTAATCACATTTGAAATACGTAAAATTTGGGTTAAATACCCCTAATTAGGTATTCATTTTCACCTTATCTTGTGCCTTGAGAAAACAGATTATGAATATTCAGCTACAACGACCAATAGTTTTTTTAGACCTAGAGACTACTGGATTGAACTTGGTTACGGACAGGGTAGTAGAGATTGCCATGTTAAAAGTAATGCCGGATGGTAGCAAAGTAATGAAGCGCAAATTGGTTAACCCTGAAATGCCAATTCCAAAAGAAGTGTCTGAAATCCATGGCTTTACAAACGACATGGTAAAGGATGCTCCTAAATTCAGAGAAATTGCAAATGAAATACGCCAATTTTTAGAGGGCGCCGATTATGGTGGATACAATTCCAATAAATTTGATTGGCCCCTTTTGGCAGAGGAATTCTTGCGTTCTGGACTTGGCTTTGACATACAAGGAACAAAACTGTTGGATGTACAAAAAATCTATCATTTATTAGAGCCAAGAACATTATCTGCTGCTTATAAATTTTATTGTGATAAGGACTTGTCGAATGCACACAGTGCTGAGTCGGATATCAACGCTACTTGGGAGGTGTTCTCATCACAAGTAGATCGCTATCCACAACTTGGTAATACGATAGAATCAGTAACAAAATTTATTGGCGTTGATGAGATTGTAGATTTTGCTCGTAGATTTTCAATGGAAAATGGAAGGGAAGTATTCAACTTTGGTAAGCACAAAGGAAAGGCAGTGGAAGATGTATTAAAATCTGAGCCTACTTACTATGATTGGGTGATGAAAAGCGAATTTGCTTTACATACCAAAC
>CAMDFC010000117.1 GCA_945897185.1 Chitinophaga pinensis
ATTTATTCGATGGTGTATGATAAAGTAATCGGAAAATTTAATGGCAGTGTTGTTGCCACTAGATCATATTTACGTATAGCTCCATCCACTATAATAGCTGCTTGATAAGAGGCAAGATTTGAAAGTGTAGCCGTAAATCCAACCTTATCCCCTGGCTTTAATGCCCAATTGCTCTCTGTATTCGACCAACCACTAATGCTCCAAGAAGCTGTTGCTGTAGGTGAGTTCTTGGAAATAAAAGAAACATTACCACTGATATTGCCATTGGGTTGTGGTGTTCCTAAAACCTCATATTTAACGGTATATGTTTTTTCTGTAGGAACAGCCTCTTCTTTTTTACAAGAAGCTAAAATTGAGATGACCAATATGGAGCAGATAATTTTTTTCATTTTTTATTTGATTTATCTATATAAAATTAAGTTATCAAGACGAAAATTTATCTACGCAGAACTCCCATCTCTTGATCAATCAGAAGGATTTTCCAACAAGCTTCCATTTGTATGATCCTCCCTCCAACACGATGCCCCAATAATCAAAAGATCCTGAACTCCTGTCCCCTGCTGCATTTAACAGTACTGGACCGGTTATACCAAAATACTTGCTTGACTCAACATTGAACACTTTCTTGGTTAAATCATAAGAGGTATTTGTTATCGGCATGGCGGTAGAAGTTTCAGCAATCACCCATACAGCATCATAGGCCGCCAAGGCATAAGCATCCGCTTCAATTCCTGTCGAAGATTTAATAGCAGTAGAAATAGTTGCTAAATCAGGATGTGGTATTGTCGGTAGTCCAAAATTTGGAGCAATGAACTTTGTAGTTACTGCAAATGCAGCTGCTTGAACATCTCCAGTTAATGCAGGACTCAATACCACACCATCACCACCATACCATTGTACAGATGAGAATATAGGATCAGTAGAAGCCTCATTGAATAAGTAAACACACTCATCAAAAGAAGCCAAATACACTGCTACTTTTTCAGCACCTTGTGCAGCGATGTAAGTTTGAAGCTTTGATTTTAGCGTTGCAATCAGCGTACCGTACTTTGCCAACGTAGTTGAATAAGGAGCAATTGCATCAACCTGACCACCTAAAGAAGCAAAGGAATTACCTACACTTGTCTGTAACCCTTTATTTCCGGCATCATCTCTTGATAAAGTGATAACAACACGCTTTCCTTCTGCAAACATGGTTCTGGCTATAGCGGGACCTTCAACAACGTCGCCCGGACAAAACCTGAAAATGCCATCACCTGAAATGGCTAAACTACTGGCGGTACTACCTTGACTAACCACTAATATATTTTTCTCATCTGCGAGTGGCTTCACAGCTGCCAATTCTGCACTGGATTGAGGTCCAATTACATATTTTGTTCTTGTACGCACTACATCAGCCATTGCAAGTTTAGCAAGTGCAGTATCCAATTTTGTATCAAAAACCATCCCAGTAAACCTGATGTTGGTCCCTTTTTGTTCCATATAAGCATTAACATCATCAATTGCCAATTCTATTGCTTTCTGAGAAGTAATACCCAATGATGACCAGTTGCCAGTCAGCGAAAGTAAAGCGCCAATTTCTACTTCTGTAACTGTAGTATCAATAGTCTTTTTACAACCATTCATAGTAATAAAGACCACCAAACAAGAAGCCAATACTATTTTTCGCATACTTTGATTTTCAATTGCAATTTAATATCAATGTTGCATCTATAGGTTAATAATTGAATTAAGATTTTAACAACATCACCAAAGAACCTAGAATTGTTAAGACAATTACCAACTTTCTAAAATGTTCGTCTTTAATCTTATCTACAACTTTAACCCCAGCCCAAAACCCCAATAACAATATTGGAACCAAATACAAATCAATTTGTAAAGTATCGCCATTGATGTTCTTCCAATAAAAAACTTGAAACGGAAATTTAAACCAGTTCATGAATAAAAAGATCCATGCACCTGTTCCAATAAATACGTTCTTGTTTACCCGCATGGCCAAGAAATAAAGATTAGCAAATGCCCCTGCCAAATTTCCAATCATGGTAGTAAATCCGGCTGCCAAACCATTTCCTATTGCAAAAGCGGGGTGATTGGGCACTTCTTTATCCTTTCTTAATTCCATGATCAACACAATTACAATCGTCACCAATACGATACCCGACATGATTTTCCGAAACAACAACTCATCCATATCCTTACCCAAGAACACGCCTAACAAAACTCCGATAATCATCCAAGGTGCTAGTTTCCAAAAAAGTACCCAATCAGCAAACCTTCTGTAATAAGCCACTGCAGCAATATCGGCACACAACAACAACGGTAATACTATACCTGTAGATGTCTTACTGCCAAAGACAATAGCCATGATAGTAACATTCAACATATCAATACCTTTCACACCTCCTTTTCCCATCCCAATGAGAAACGTAGCAAGTATTACCCAAACCCAATCGCTATTACTTAATACAACTTGCATTACTTTTTATTGATTACTATTTATTTATAATCATCACAGGTAAAATAAAAATGCTGATGAAACGAATTCCATCAGCATTAAAACATATTTTATAATTTTACTTAACTCTTACGGCAACCACTTCGAACATATCCATCAAGCTACCAGTAGCTGTATTCTCATCTTTCTTGGTAATACTGATGGTGATATCATACCCCATTACAGAAAAAGACATTTTTAATGCAGCGCCATCAACCTCAACACCGGTCATTGCTTTCTCTTCCTTAGATTCTGGATCTACATAAGTGCCCTTTATTTTACCTTCCTTCGATTCAAATTTTACTGGAATGGTTACATCACCATTAGGAGTGCCTTTTGCAGTCGCGTTCCACTTACCCATGAAATAGGCTTCAACTGCTCCAACGGTTCCACCTGCTGCTTCACCGTTTACACGAACTGCTTCTACATCAAACATACCCATCAATGATCCAGTAGCGGTATTGTCGTCTTTCTTTGCCAACGTAACAGTAACATCATAACCAGCAATATTAAATCCAAAGTTCAATTTATCGCCATCAAGATAAACGGTATCCATGGCTTTTTCTTCCTTAGATTCTGGATCTGTGTAAAACCCTTTCAATGAAACACCATTCTTTTCAAAACGACCAGGAAGGGTTACATCTCCGTTGGGAGTTCCTTTAACTGACACATTCCATTTTCCAAGAAAGTAAGCTTCAGACGCATTTTGTGCATGAACATTTGTGCCAAGCAATGAGAAAAAAGCGACAAATAATAAAGCGTAAATCGATTTCATATTTAATTTTTAATGCCTAAAATTACTAATTTTTTTGAAGTAAGTTGCTCTACTTATCCACTCGTTTTACCAAAGCATCATACAAAACCTCTACTGGATGAACCGCCCTTACGCCGGTTCCATCTTTAATTTGATGTCGGCAGCTTGTTCCAGGTGCCGCTACAGTGCATGTGGCTGCATTTTTCCTGACTGAAGGGAATAGGACCAATTCGCCAATTTGCATGGAAATTTCATAATGCTCTTTCTCATACCCAAATGAACCTGCCATTCCACAACAACCTGATGGAATGGTCTCTACTTCATGGTGCTCAGGAAAAGAAAGTATTTTAATCGTGTCCGCCAAAGAGCCAACGGCTTTTTGCTGACAATGACCATGCAAAACCAAATTCCTTTTTTCATTGCTAAACGATTCTCTTTTTATACATCCAGCCTCGATTTCTCTGGCAATAAACTCATCAATATAATAAGTGTGCCCAGATAAATGTTTCGCGTCATTCAATTGATTGTCATCCGCCAAATCTGGATACTCATCTCGGAAAGTGAGAATAGCAGAGGGCTCAACCCCTATCAACGGAGTATCGGCAGATACCAACTTGCTGAGCAGTTGGATATTTTTATTCGCGA
>CAMDFC010000118.1 GCA_945897185.1 Chitinophaga pinensis
AATCGCTGTTGTGTAATTAGTCCAACTCTATTGTTGTACTGCAATACATATCCGCTTACATCAAAAAATAAATAGTCTTTGATGCGGCCACGATAGCCAAGGTCGATGTTGTATCCTTTTGCATCTTGTAGGTTCTGATCAATTTCATCTAATGTTGGATTTCCGATAAGGTCGCTGAATAAAACTGGACGATAAGCTTGTGAATAATTGCCATAAATTTCAGTTTGATCGATATGGTATTCAGCGCCAATGCCAGGTAATAAAAACTGACGACTTTTGTTTTGATCATTAATTTTCAATTCGTTATTTCCGGATATATTCAATCTCCCATTCGCTGTGTTGTTGATGAATTCCATACGTATTCCTGGAACGACTAGAAAGTTCTTTCCAATTCTGAAAATATTTTCAGCAAAAAAAGCAACGTTCGTAGTGAGGAAATCTAAATCTGTAGGATATGAGTTGAGTATATTCATGTTGTAATCAAATCCAGTATCTCCTTTTCCGTTTTGGAAGCGATCGGTAGTTCCTCTAAAAAACCTACCACCAGCGGATAATGAATTTTTTGATTTTCCAATTTTATAATCTGTGATGTATCGAGCTTCCAATCCAGCATTGCGGTATTGGTCTACATCAACCCTGCGGTTGTTATAGCTTGATGTTGATGTATTAACTGTATCAAAAATAGTTGGTGGTTGCACAAAGCCGATGCTGTTGCGTGCTCCACTCATTGCAAATGTTTTTACATTGAATCTGCTCTTCTCGTTGATTGTATAATCAAAATTGAGTGATGCAATATTCCAGATTACTTTAAACCAGTTACGCTGACGAAAGTTGCGAGAGGCATCAAGTTTAAATTGGGCATCGGTTAGTCCGCCTGGTTGCTGACTTAAATAATTAAAGTGTGTGAATTCGATTGATGCTTTGAGTTTTGAATTGATCTTCCATGAATAAGTGCCATAACCCGTATTTACTTTAAAGCCACTGTTTTCACGAAAGCCATCACCCCTTCGGTGATCCCAAAAAGCATAATAATGATTCTTTTCTGTCTTGCCACCTATTGCATTGTAGGAGTTAAACAAGCCAAAACTTCCAGTAGTCTGTTGCGATTCATATTGAAAGGGTTTGTTGATGTCACCTCCATCTTTCATGATAAAATTTACCATACCTCCAAATTGTGGTCCGTATTGAAGACTTGCGGCCCCACGTAAAACCTGAATCCGTTGAACGGAATTCAATTGCGGTGTGTAGTAAGCTTCCGGGTAACCGAAGGGATCGCTGCTGATGTCGTAACCATTCTGTCGAATGTTAAACTCCCAACTACGGTTCGGACTTAGTCCGCGTGCTGCAATACCAATTTGAATTCCACTGGGATCACTTTCCCATATTTGAATACCAGGCACTTTAGCCATTACTTGTCGCATGGTATTGGTAACTACATTCCCCTGCACGTTGTCCATCATGATCAGTGCATTCTTTTTTCCCGCGTTGATGGATGTGCCTACAATTTCAGGTAAGAAATGAATATCCGCTTTTGTATTTCGCCCAACCAAGGTGATGTCTGGTAAAAATTTCTGGTGCAGTAAAGCACTATCGACAGTTACTGTACTGTCTTTTTCTTGGGCTAACAGTGAAAATGAAATTAAACTGAGGAGCAGCACCATTCGAATTTTCATCATCATTTCTTTTTTGAATGCTGATGCGAAATTGATTTTCTTTTGCCGCTGGGGCTTACGAATAAGGAAAAAACGGTTGACGAAATGCGGAAAAAATTATGTGTTTTCTCTTCCTTTGTTTAAGGCATCAACATTTGTTTGCCCACATTCCCAAACACTTTTTTGAGTAGCTCCGTGCTTCTTGCGAGTGGGTCTCTTCGGATGCTCTTTTCTTCTTCAGCAATTTGATAAAAAATTCCATTTATTGCTTTTTCGGTTACGTATCCAGTGAGGTCTGGGTTTATTTTTTTTAAGCTGATCTTGTTATAGGCGTTGATTAATGATGCCCAATGTTTGGTTGCATCTACTTTCTTTAATGAATTTTCAATAACGGGTCTGAATTTGATATTAAGCGAAGTGGAAGTTGTTTGTCTCAAATATTGGGTTGCTGCAGAATCGCTTCCTTTTAAAATTGATACCGCATCGTTAACATTCATTGATTTTACTGATTCAATAAATAGCGCAGCAGCTTCTTTGCAAGCTTCCTCAGCACCACGGTTCATGCTCAGAATGGCTTCATCCACTTGGCTTCCCAATCCAATTGAACGGAGTGTTTTTTCAACTTTTACTGCTTCTGGGGGCAAGATAATTTTTAATAATTCATTTTTAAAAAATCCATCCTCTTTAGAAAGGGCGTCTGCACCTTTTTGTGCACCTCGATTAAGTGCTTCTTTCAGAGCTGCAACCACTTCATCTTTTTCATTTTGATTAGATCCAACATTACTTAATTCTTGATTTGCTTTTTGTAAAACTCCTTTAACCTGAGCGGTTGAGTCAAAATGAATGCCAAAGAAAAAAATTGCAATAAGTACTTTGATAGATAGCGTTGTTTTCATTCTGTAAAATTAGCATGCAGTTCTGATAGGGGTCTGTTAATTTATCAAATTCAACGATGCTTTTCCTACCTATTATATAATTATTAATTATGATATCATTAACTCGGTATTACAAATACTTTTAAGATTTTTATTGTTGATAAACCATTAACCTACTCTTATGAATCGTATGCTTTATCCTGCTTATATATTTTCTTTGTTTCTGTTGTTGTCTGCTTTGAATGCATGTCAGAAAACAGAAACCACCACTACCACCACCGCGGAAGATTATGCTGCAATAAAAGCACAGTTTGCTAATAAAATAGATCCGACCAACCTAGCAAATTATGCCAACCAGGGTAAGCCAGCATATATAAATAAAGACAATACAGGCAATAATATAATTACAGATGCAAAGGCAACGCTTGGCAGGGTAATTTTTTACGATAAGCAACTGAGCATCAACAATACTGAATCTTGTGGAAGTTGCCATGCTCAAAAATTTGCGTTTGGCGATACTGCTCTATCCAGTTTGGGTGTATTGAATGGCCGTACTGGCAGACATTCCATGCGTTTGATCAATTCAAGATTCAGTAACGAAAGAAGATTTTTCTGGGATGAACGTGCAGCTACATTGGAAGAACAAACCACGCAACCCGTTAAAGACCATGCAGAACTGGGTTTCAGTGGAGAAAATGGTCGTCCAGCTTTTACTACCTTATTAGCAAAGCTTCAGGCTTTAGGCTATTACCAAGAGCTTTTCAGATTTGTATATGGTGATGAGAACGTAACTGAACCACGCTTGCAGGAATGTTTGTCACAGTTTGTGAGAAGCATACAATCTTTTGACGCTAAATATGATCAAGGAAGAGTGGTTGCTCAAGACAATCAACAATTTCCAAATTTTACACAACAGGAAAATGTTGGTAAAGGTCTTTTTTTAGCTGCACCACAGTTTAGTGCTGACGGAGTAAGAATAGCTGGCGGATTGGGTTGTGCGGGATGTCATGCTCCACCAGAGTTTTCCATCGATCCCAACAGTGGTAACAATGGAATCATTGGGGTAATAAACGAAGCCGGCATTGATATCAACAACACACGAGCG
This sequence comes from Chitinophaga pinensis, assembly GCA_945897185.1. Lineage (GTDB taxonomy): Bacteria > Bacteroidota > Bacteroidia > Chitinophagales > Chitinophagaceae > Pollutibacter. Next base: position 3,633 of record CAMDFC010000118.1, read on the forward strand.
CCTTCCTTACGTGATTTGGTAAGAATAGATGGAACGCTTAACGGACCGATGATGCATACAGGGGGAATTACTTCATTAAATACATTGATTGGGCATTATGGTCGTATTAATCTTGCACCAGGAAATACAAGACTTGATCCGCGACTCAGACCTAATGGAGTGGGACAGCAGCTTAACCTTAATGCAAATGAAGTAGATGCTGTTGTAGCTTTCCTAAAAACATTAACT
>CAMDFC010000119.1 GCA_945897185.1 Chitinophaga pinensis
GCAGCCATTGATGTGGCAAGAGCAATCGTGTTGCGTGTAAACCACAGAGAAGATTTATTTAAATACGATGACCTTATTGGCGGTGATGTTTATGTTACCAACGATGTACCTCACTTCATCACTATCCCAACCACGGCCGGAACAGGTAGCGAAGTAGGAAGAAGTGCCATCATTGCAGATGATGAAACCCACCAAAAGAAAATCTTGTTCTCTCCTAAGCTACTTGCAAAAATAATTTTTGCAGACCCAATGCTCACCATGGAACTGCCAGCTTCTATAACTGCTGCAACAGGAATGGATGCACTCACACACAACATGGAAGCCTATGTAGCAAAAATGCACCATCCGCTCTGTGAAGGTATTGCGCTAGAAGGCATTTCACTAATTCACAAATCACTAGAGAAAGCAGTCAACCAACCTGATCTCACATCCAGATCCAACATGCTGATTGCGTCGCTGATGGGAGCAGTCGCTTTTCAAAAAGGTTTAGGAGTTGTTCATTCCCTCGCACACCCCCTCTCCTCTTTGTTAGATACACACCATGGTCTGGCCAATGCCATCAACCTTCCTTATGGGATGGAATTCAACATAGTGGGTTCTGAAGAAAAATTCAGAAAAATTGCAAGATGCTTGGAGTTAAAAGACGAAACCGGCGAAGGCGTTGTAAACTACCTACATGAACTCAATATCAAAATTAATATTCCAAGTAAACTCAGTGCAATTGGTGTAAAAGAAGAACACCTGGGCACCTTGGCTGATCTAGCAATTGCAGATTTTGCACATCCAAACAACCCAAAACCAGTAAGCAGAGAAGATTTCTTCAACCTCTACACCAAAGCGCTTTAATTCATTTCAACTTTATTAAATGAGTACCGATAACTTGATAATTTGTAATCCCGCAAATGGGGAAACAATAGCAGAATTGAAAAAAGACAACCTCGAAACTGTTCATGCTAAATTACAAAAATTAAAAGAGGGACAAGCGGTATGGAAACAAATACCACTTAAAGAAAGAATTGCCATCATCCAAGAATACCACCAGCTGTTAGAAAGGGATATTGAGCAACTATCCATCACTTTAACCGAAGAGGTTGGAAAACCATTGCAGCAATCCAGAAATGAAATCAATGGATCAAGGAGTCGAATTACTTGGATGATTGAAAATGCACATCTCAGTCTTTCTGAAGAAATCATGTCCCAATCTGAGAACATGACAGAAATAATTCGTCATGAACCTTTGGGTGTAATTTGTAATATTTCCGCTTGGAATTATCCTTATTTGGTTGGAACCAATGTTTTTATTCCAGCACTCTTGGCAGGAAATGTAGTGTTTTATAAACCTTCCGAATATGCAACGCTTACTGGCTTGCACATTGAAAGGTTACTCAAAGAAGCCGGCGTTCCAGACAATGTCTTTCAGGTTACAATTGGAAACGGTGAAGTGGGTGGTCTTTTATTAGAACTTCCATTGGATGGTTATTTCTTTACCGGTTCTTACGCTACAGGTAAAAAAATATACGAAGCAGTTGCTCCCAAAATGGTTCCTTGTCAGTGTGAATTGGGAGGAAAAGACCCATTATATGTAACCGAAGATATTACGGATATAAAATCAGTTGCAGAAGGGACTGCTGATGGTGCATTTTACAACAATGGACAAAGCTGTTGTGCAGTCGAAAGAATTTATGTTCATGAAAAAGTATATGAAGAATATTTATTCGCTTTTATAAATGAAGTCGAAAGCTGGAAACTTGGTAATCCAAAAGAAGAAGGTGTTTACATCGGCGCTATTTCAAGAGCTTCCCAATTGCCATTTTTAGAGAATCAGGTAAAGGATGCAATTTCAAAAGGGGCATTTCTAGTGACTGGAGGGGAAAGAGTAAATGGAGAAGGAAATTATTTTAAGCCTGCCGTGCTGGCCAACGTCGACCATAGGATGCTGGTGATGAAAGAAGAATCATTTGGACCAATTATTGGTATCATGAAGGTATCCAATGATGCTGAGGCCATTGCGTTAATGAATGATACAGCATATGGATTAACGGCTTCTGTTTATTCTTCAAATCAAAAAAGAGCCGAAGCAATTTTGGAAAACGTGAATAGTGGAACAGGCTATTGGAATTGTTGCGACAGGGTAAGTGCAGCCCTACCCTGGAGTGGTAGAAAACATTCTGGATTTGGATCAAGCCTATCACATGCGGGTATTCGGGCATTCACAAAACCTAAAGCCTATCACCTGCGCAATAAATAGATAATTTATACTTACCTTATGACAATTAAATAAACAGCACCAATGCAGATAAAAAATAAATCCATCCTGATTTTCATCCCCTTATTTTTATTTTTATTCAATGCTGATGCTGCAATTTTTTTATCAAAAACAACACAGCTCCAAGAGCAAACTAGCATAGGGACAAATGAAATTATAAAAGAGGGTCAAAAAAAAGAAAGTAAGGTTTCAAAAAAAGACAAGAAAGCCAACAAAGAAAAAGAAGGCAAGGTGGACAAATTTGCAACATTGGGTTTCATTTCTTCTATTGTAGGATTTGTCAGTTTCTTTTTTCTACCACTTTTAGGATTTGTATTACTTCCAGTTGGAATTGGATTCAGCATAGCAGGATTATTTAATACAGCTAAAAATAAAACAAGGGGAAAAGGCCTGGCAATAGCTGGACTTTCAATTGGTAGCGCTGGAATTTTGTTGATTTTAATCGCAATTATAATTGCATTAGCCTTCTTTGCAAGTTTTTAACCTACTGAATTAATTTCAAAATAATCTCGGGCATTTTTGAAACAGATATGTTCAACCATAGATCCGATCCATTTTTCATCGTTTGGAATGATTCCCCTGTTCATGTCATTTGCAAGCACATTACACAAGATACGTCTGAAATACTCATGACGGGAAAAAGACAAGAGACTTCTACTGTCTGTAATCATACCAATGAAAGTTGACAATAACCCCATAGCTGAAAAATCATCTAGGTGTTGCTCAATTCCATTTTTCTGATCCATAAACCACCAAGCTGGTCCCATTTGCACTTTTGCTTTTACAGAACCATCATTGAAATTTCCAGTCATGGTTGCTACCATTGCGTTATCAGAAGGATTGAGATTGTAAATAATTGTCTTGGTTAACTGATTGGTTGAATCCAATTGATTTAAGAAAGTCGACAATCGCTCAGCCTGACTATAATCACCAATAGAATCAAATCCTGCATCAGCACCTAACATTGCATTCAAGCGACTGTTGTTATTTCTAATAGCGCCTAAATGGAATTGTTGAACCCATCCTTTTTCATGATACATTTTAGACAGGGCCATAAGCACATAAAAAGCATAGGCTTCTGGATTAGAAAAAGACTTGTTACCGCCTGCAGCAAGAAATGCTTTGAACTCAATTTCCAATGCCAAGCTAAAATGATGGTTTAGGGGGATTTGAGTTAGTCCATGATCTGAAATAATACATCC
>CAMDFC010000120.1 GCA_945897185.1 Chitinophaga pinensis
GGAGCCGTTCTTTACTCAGGTGTTTATGAACTGAAAGATGCGCCAACTGTCAAATCATTGTTGGAAAAATCCCAACTTAAACCTGAAGCTAAAAAAGACCAGGCTTTTATTTTGAGAAAGAAATTGGACCAGACCACAGAGGTGATTGAAGTTCAACTGGATGCTGTAATGAATGGCAAACAAATGGACCTTGTTTTACAGGAGCAGGATGAGCTTTTGGTTTATGAACAGTCGAGGTTTGTTGACCAGTTTGGAATTGCTGTTGTAGGAGAGGTGAGGGCACCGTTTGAACGTTCTTTTGCTTATGACAAGGGGCTAACCATCAAGGAGGCTATTGTACTTGCCGGTGGATTAAAGCCCGAAGCTTCATCTGCAGGGTATATTTACCGTACTGATCCATTTAATGCAAAAAGAACACAATATTTAACAGTTGACGTAAATGAACAGAATCTAGAAAAATTGCGTCCTGGTGATCGTTTATTGGTTCTGAACAAGGATAATTTCGTGTTGGAGTCTTCTGTTTCCATCAGTGGGGATGTAAATAAGCCAACTACCCTTCGGTATGACAGCAGTCTATCTATAAAAGACTTGATCAATCTGGCAGGAGGTTTGACCCTTTCATCCAATCCTACTTATGCTGAGGTATTCAGGCTTAATTTTCCTGTAGGAAAAGCTCCCACAAGGGATTTGTTAAAAGTTGACCTGAATACATCATTTGGACCCACTTCATCCAATTTTGGATTGCAGCCCTTTGATGTGGTCGTCATCAGAAAGACACCTGAATTCAATATGCAAGAAACTGTTTCTATTAGTGGTGAAGTTCAGAAACAAGGTCCTTTCGTTGCCAAGTCAAAATCATATTCTTTTACCGATCTCATCGCAGATGCCGGCGGGTTCAATCAATACGCAGACGTTTACAATACAAGTTTGATTCGTTATTCGGGGAACAAAGGGATCATCGCTTTCAATGCCTTGGATGCAATGATGAACAAAGGCGATAAGAAAAAAGATCCAGTATTGGTAGAGGGGGATTATGTTGTTGTTCCCCGGGTGGATAATATTGTGACCATTCAAACCGCAGGTACAAATTATTTGTTGAGCGAAGGGCAGACCAATCTTAAAGTGACATTTCAAGGTAGGGCATCTTCAAAATGGTACATCAGAAAATTTGCAGGGGGCTTTGAGAACAGGGAAGACATGAAATATATAAGAGTGATTCGCCAGAATGGTATGCAAGAGGGTACTAAACAAGGGTTGATCTTTAGAAAACATCCGAAGGTAAATTCTGGTGACCAGATTGTTGTCACAAACGAAATAGATAAAAAAATAAAAAGAGAAGTAAATCCTTTGGATTGGGATAAGTTCTCCACCAAGCTGCTGTCACTATTTTCTGTACTTGCACTCATACAAGCATATGTCAAATAATTCAAGTATGTCGAACATTGAACAAACAAATCCTGCTAACCTGGAAAGCGACGAGATCAGCTTGAAGGAACTTATCCTCAAGGTTAAGCATCTCTGGAAACTCTTCATCAGCAACATCAAAACCATCCTCTTGATCTCTTTGATTGGTGGGGCCCTAGGCTTGGTGTATGCTTGGATGTCCAAGCCCGTGTATGAAGCCAAGATGACTTTTGTAATGCGTGCTGAGTCTAATAATATGTTGTCATCACTTTCGGGACTGTCATCCCTGCTTGGTGGTGGTACTTCTGCTGCATCTGCAAGTCCGATGGATCGCATCATAGAGCTCTTGGGCTCAGATAGAATAGTGGGGGAAGCGCTACTTTCTGAAGCAAACATTGAAGGTAGAAAAGACCTGATCATCAATCACCTTATTGTTATAGAGGGGTTGAAAGAAAAGTGGGAAAAAGATACCGTATTGAATAAGGCAGCTTTTAATACCTCCGATCGTTTTGAAACATTAGGCTATGCACAACGAAAGGCTATCAAGAATCTTATTGAGTTTGTTGCAGGAAAAAAAGGGATCTTGTCAAAAAGTTTTGATAAAAAAAGTGGGGTGATCAATATGGCGGTATTTCATAGCAATGAAGATTTTTCAATTGGACTTACCAATGCCATGTACAATCAATTAGTAGATTTTTATAGCAAGGAAGCTGTCTCAACCATATCTTCCAAAATGGAGGTGCTGCAGAATAAGGTAGACAGCATTAAGAATGCGCTCGGCTATACTCAATCTGCCTCAGCCAAGCAAATGGACCAGGGTTTGGGTATTTTGTTGCAGCAAGACAAGGTGCAACAGAAGAACTTGAGCATCAAAGAAAACATACTCATCATGATGTACGGCGAAGCCCAAAAGAACCTCGAGCAGCTCAGCTTTATTCAGGCTACTACCAGTCCGAGTTTCAGCATCATCGATCAGCCCTTTTCACCCATCATGCCCCAAACTAAAAGTAAATTAACTTATGGCTTCATGGGTGTTTTCCTTTTTGGATTTTTTTGCTTTCTTTATTTCATAGCCAAGAGATTGTTTAAAATGCTTTTGAATTAGCTTAGCCAGGATGCTTATTATAAGTTATTTGTAGATATATGCCTAACACCAAAAATACCAATATGCAGAAATTCCTAAACATCTTTCCGAGGTCGTTAATTTTTTTAATAGACTTTATCTCTGTTGCCATCGCTCTGTGGTTGGCTATTGTGGTCAGTTTCAATTTTAATATTACTGAAATCAACTGGTACATTGCTTACAAAACCATGTTTCTTGTTTTAATAGTATTTAGTATGGTTTTTTTCTCTGTTAAAACTTATTCGGGCATTGTTCGATATACAGGCACCAAAGATGCATTTAGAATTGCCTTATCAGTTGTAATTTCTATAATTATCTTGTTTGTATTGGCTTTGTTTTATTTTCAAAATGTTGAAAAATTATACCTACAAAATTCAATTTTATTATTGTTGGCCATCTTTGGTTTTATGATTTTGATGTCGTACCGGGTGGTTATAAAATATATCTTTTCCTACATGAGAAACGTGAAAATGACCAAGAAAATGGTTATTATTTATGGAGCAGCAGATATAGGGATAGCAACCAAACGCATACTGGATATTGATAGTGCTAACAATATCAATGTGGTTGCATTTATAGATGATAATACCAAAAAGCAGAATAAGGTTATTGATGGGGTCACTATTTATCCATACAGTCAGTTAATATCCTTGGTTGAACTGCATAGAATTGATGAAATAATCATTGCCAATTTCACGATAACGCCACAGCGAAAAAATGAGTTGGTTGATTTTTGCCTAGATCACGACATCAACGTATTGACAGTCCCTCCATATAATCAATGGGCAGATGGGGGGTTTACTCCCAAACAACTGAAACAAATCAAAATCGAAGATCTGTTAGAGAGAGAGCCAATTATA
>CAMDFC010000121.1 GCA_945897185.1 Chitinophaga pinensis
TAAAGTTGGTACTACCGATGTATAACACGCAATGTGATCGGTTGTGTTATTGCAACCCATGGAGGCGGGATTGGGTCGGAATTTAGCATTATTCAAAGTCAGATCAAACAGAGCGTCTGTGGCAAGACTATCGCTTTGGTGAAGTTCCACTGCGATAATATTTTTACCACTCGTTAAAACGCTTTTAGGTAGTCTATAATACCAGTAAACTCTATCTAAAGGTGATTCAACCGACTTGGTCGCTTTTGATTTGTATGTTATTGCCCCTGAGCTTAAGTTCTTGCGTACAACTTCTTTTTCGTTGACATAAACTACCGCACCATCATCACACATTAATTGTAACTCTATAGTGTCGGTAACCAAAGATAAATCGACAACATTGAATGCTTTTCTGAAATAATGAGTGATGGTCTTATTATTAGAAGCGCCTGATAAGATAGTGGTAGAGGTGCTGGTTGGATGCCCATAACCAAGAGGTGATGATCCAAAATTCCATAAACTATCCTTCAGGTATATCTTGTCTTTCCAAGTGGTAGATAAATCAAAACCACTGTCTTGGTATAGCCATTCCGATAATTTTACGATAGGGTAGTCGGTTGTTTTTGGTTTTGGTAAAACAGTTGTTGAACCCGCGAAATATTCTAAAACAAGCAGAGGTGCTTTCGGAGCATCACCATCATAAGACTCTACTTCTCTGGTTCCTGTTCCAACAATGCTTACTGCGAAACTGTTACCTAATTTCCAACCTGGGCGGCTTATTATTTTGTTAATTAATGCAGCGATATTCGGGGTCCTTTGGTCTGCGGTATCAGAACCTACGGTGCTCCAAGTAGAGCCTCCTACGGTCCAACGAATTGAATCTGTGGTATATTTTCTTGTCGAAATGTTGTACGTCTTGATTGCATCATAACCCAATGCAGAGTCCGTATCTTCAGCTTTGATTGTTAATACACAAGGGTCGGTATTTTTTGAAATTGCATCAACTGCAAATTGTATGTATGCATTTTTTACTTGAGCGCCTTGAGGAATATTGATTTTGTTAAACTTTATACCAACCATTTGAGGATCATTTCCTTTGTCCTCACCACCCAACTCTAAGTCACTGCTTCCTGCGTCCAAAGAACCCACAGTATTGGCTTGAGTTTGACCAGTTTTGGCAGGTAGTCGTTCTTCTTGGTCATCTTCAGCGGCGGCAACCCGAATATTCAATGACTTCACGGGTAAATATTCTAGTACCAATAAAGGCGCTTTCGGAGCATCCCCATCAAATGATTCAACTTCTCTTGTGCCCGTACCTTGCATAATTAAACACAAAGGATTTCCTGTCTTCCATCCTTGGCGGTCAATGATACTCTGAATGATATTGGAAATATCGGATGTTCGCTGATCTTGTGTGGCTGCGCCAATTGTTCCCCAACTACTCCCTGTAACTGACCATGTAGCTGAATCTATCGTTTTATTTCGTGTGCTTATGTTTTTACTATTACTTGAAACAAAAGTAGAAGCACTATCAGTGTTTTCTCCGTGAATAATTACCTTACACGGATCATTATTTTTAGAAATTGCATCTACGGTAAATTGAATATACGCTTTTGTTACCAAAGACCCTTTGGGAATATTGATACCAGTAAATCGCATACCAACCATTTGAGGGTCATTTCCAGACGACTCTGTACCAAACTCCAAATCACTGCTCCCTGCATCTAAGCCTCCTACAGTTTTTGCTTGGGTTTGTCCACTCTTGGCAGCAATCCATTCTTCCATATCATCATCAGCCGAAGAAATTCTTTTTGTAATGGTTTGAGGAGCAACAAAATTGAGGACCAACAATGGCGCACCTGGTGCATCACCATCGTATGATTCAACCTCCCGCGTTCCTGAACCATAGAGGAATAGCGCAATAGAATTGTTGGATTTCCATCCGTTGCGATTTATAATATTCTGAATCAATCTAGAAATATCGGCTGTTCGCTGCTCGGGGGTAGCTGCACCAACAGTTTTCCATGAATTTCCAGATACGGACCATGTAACGGAATCCGATAATTTGGATCTTTTCGTCAAGTCATAATTGTTCGAAGAGAACGTCTCTGCGCTATCCGTATCTTGAACTTTAATGTGTACAATGCACGGGTCATTATTTTTGTTTATCGCATCGACCTTAAATTGAATGTAGGCACCGGTGATTAAAGATCCTTTGGGAATGTTGATGTTATTGAATCTCAATCCAACCATTAGGGGGTCATTTCCAGAACTCTCTGTGCCAAATTCCAAATCGGAACTGCCCACATCCATACTTCCAATAGTTTTGGATTGAGTTTGACTACCTGATGCCTTAAGGAATTCTTCATAATCGTCATTGACAGAATTAATTCTGACAGAGATTGTTGATTGAGCGAGGAGCGATTGTAATGAAATACAGATCGTTAGCAAAGCAAATATTTTTTTCATGACTCACAAATATTTGTTATTAATATTAATTTAGTAGAATCAATACATTTTATTATTATTAAGAAGACCAATTTTTTTGGTTTTCTCAGGCGAGTCAAATGAGTGCCCTGAAAAAATAAAATTAAAGTCTTTGTTTTTTGAATTTAGGAAAAAAAGGATCTTTGTTTTTGGAGTTCAATAATAAAAATTGATAGAGTTCCTCTTTGGCATACATTCTGGCCATTGCGGCATGGTTATATCTCTTAAATACTGTAAATAAGAGTTTATTTGGATTGCATTTTCGAATAGATTTAGCCATTTTTAATGATTCCCGAAAAGGTACAGCTTTGTCTCTTTTTCCATGAGCAATCCACACAGGAATTGTCGATAAATTACAGCCATCATTTAAATTTCCACCTCCGCAAAATGCGGCGGCTGCAGAAAATATTTGAGGGTATTTGCCAGCGGTGTGTAAAGTTCCATAGCCACCCAGGCTCATCCCAGTGATGGCAATTCGATTTGTGTCGACTTTATAGTTTGTGGTTGCTGTTTTTAAACATTTAATGACACTATCTGGATTCCACGAATTGCTTCGTTTTACTTGCGGTGCAATGATAATTGCAGGAATTTTCCTGCCTTTTTTAATTTCAGAAATTAGTCCATATTTCGTTACAAGGTTTAAATCAGTTCCACTTAATGACCTTCCATGAAGGAATACAATAACTGGCCAATTGGCAGTACTATCGCTGTAAAAGTTTTCAGGTAAATAAAGCCAATATGGATATGGAGAGTCGGAGTTGTGAATTGTTTTTAATTCGTCAGGTTGCGAATGCAAGGGATGCATTAAAAGAGCAATAACTCCAATCACCAAACTTCTCATCCAATATTTTATTCGATTTGAAAGCATAATATTCTATTCCCTCTAGCTGGT
>CAMDFC010000122.1 GCA_945897185.1 Chitinophaga pinensis
ATTTTGAATTTCGAGCAGATAGTCATCTCAATCGATTGCCAGACTTTGAACAGGCCAAAATAAAACTGCGATGCAACGGTAATGAAGCAGTTTTTCTATTCTTGTGTTTGTGCGAAGACTTTTGGGGGAATGACCACAAAGAACAAAAGAGAATCATGGCCAAATTGGAAGACACCTTTATGTTTAACAATCAAACAGCTAAAGGCCCTACAAAACTTAAGAACTTCGAGAAAACTCAAAATAAATATAGAAATGGGGGACTGTCCAATATTGATGGCGTAATTCAGTCCCTCAACCAGCTTTTGCAGGCAGGCAAGACAAAGTTTGGAAACGATCACTGATAGTGGCTCAAATATTAGAACCATCTCAGATTAGGCCATTGTAGTCTATTTGAATCCGAAGCCCACGAACATTCTCACGGTGAGCATGGGGATTGGGTTAAGGAACTATGATGATAAAATCATTTCAGAATCTTAACACGGAATGTGTTGAGTCTGGCAAAACAAAACAGGGCACTTGGATGTCCCAGTCAGTTAACTACCAATTTTCTATTGGTACAATCACTTCTAGCTTGAAGAAAGGGCTTAATCATGGATAAGCAGCGGTTAAATCAAGTCGTAAGAACCCATATTGCAGAAATTGCAATATTGCATGGGGGTATTTTAAAAGATTCCAACTATTTCCCTCCAACAATTCCATCGAATGTATTCGCTTCTTTACCACCAATCCTCTCAGAAGCTGTCAACCAGTATGAAACAGAAGAAGAAAAGAGCATTGCTTTACTCAGTTCGCTGACAACATTGGCTGCAGGACTCCATGACATTAAAATTCCTTACAGAAAGAAAAACTACAACTGTAATTTATTTCAAGTAATCGCTGGTCCACCTGCGAGCAACAAGGGAATCGCATTGCATTCTAGGGTGATTTTGGATAAAGTTCAATGTCGTTTAAAGAAAGAGTATCAAATCGAAAGGGCAAAACATCTGAAAGCTGTAAACGATAGAAAGGAGAAGGAAAATCTCAACTCTTTGGAGGTGGAAGAATCAGAAGAAATTAACATTGAAAGTGAATCTTCTTCTAATAATAATAAATACAATGACTTAGAAGTATCATTAACGGAACCGAATCCAAAACACATCATTTTACCTTCAGACATTAGCTCCGCTTCTTTGGTAGACCTAATAGAAAAAAACGATGGCTTTGGGTTGATTTTTGACTCTGAGGCACAAACAATTCTCAATACCTTCAAGCAAGATTGGGGTGCAAATCTAGCGAGTATGTTATTAAAGACTTTTGAAAATGAACCACTGGAACTAGCCAGAAAGTCAATGAAGTCAATGATTTCAATTCCAGAGCCAAGATTTTCTGTACTCCTCACAGGTAACCCAGAACACTTGTTTGGGTTGGTTAAATCGATTACTAATGGCCTGTATTCACGTTTCTGTGTTTACCAAACCCAGAAAATTGGTTGGATGGATATGAAACAAAATGAAAATGACAAAAACTACCTCAAGGGGTACGAGAAACTTTCAATTCTAGTAGATGAAATCAACGACAGCCTATCAAATGGAGTTGGATTGGAATTTGAGCCTTCAACAGATCAAATCGCAGCATACAACCAATTCTTTGGCACCATTGATGGCATACTGACTAGCCAAATTGACTCCAACTTCTCGAGTGTCGTTAAACGTATGGGTGTTGTTTCTTTTAGGATAGCCGCAATTCTTGGTGCAATTAGGAACAAATCACATTCCACTACTAGATTGACTTGTATTGATGAAGATTTTGCAATAGCAATATCGATTTGTTCGACTCTGCTAAAGCATAGTGTTTATACTTTTCAAACAACAACAGATACCAACTCACCCATTATCGAGTTCTACAACAATCTGCCTTACAGTTTTAACAGAAAGCAAGCTGTGGTAGTTGCTGAAAGCCTCGGCATTAAATCAAGAAGAATGGACACTTATCTGAAGGAGTTAACAGGTTCAAAGAAAATTAGCAAAGTTACACATGGTGCCTACGAAAAAAGTACCCCTGCAACATTGCAATATGTGCAATTTGACCCAGAAGAAGAGGATTTTCAGAAGGATGAACCCCAAATTTCGCTTGGCAATGATCAACTCAGTGATAAAATGGAGGCAATCGAGAGAGAATTTCCACAATCGGAGTTCTCAGATGATGATATTGCACAAATTGCAATATTGCATACCCCTTTATTTCGAGAGCCAGAAGATGACGCTTATGAAGATGTGATAGATACCCCACCGAAGTTTGAGTGGCTAAATCGACTTGGCAATTGTACCGTATATGAGTCAGATGAAATTCACGGGATTCTAAAGAATAGCGGCTATGAAACCTACATGAAGCGATTAAGTCAAATAACACTCGCAATTCAACAAGGGAAGCTTAACGAGATTGTCGAAGGATGGTACGAATTACCTCACGATGGATTTGATTCACATTCTAATTTGTAAATTATGATCAAATCAAAAATAGAATGGACTGATAGCACCCACAATTTTTGGTCAGGCTGTCACAAAGTTTCAGCTGGATGCAAGTTTTGCTATATGCATCGCATCCAAGACGGGAAAAAAATCGATCCCAATGTTGTAGTGAAATTTGATGGGTTTAGGAAACCACTTGGTTGGGCAGGTCAAAAATTGATTTTTACATGCTCAATGAGCGACTTCTTTATAGAAGAAGCAGACAAATGGAGGCCTGAGGCATGGGAAATCATATCGTTGACACCACAACATACATGGTTGATTTTAACCAAGCGTCCTGAAAGAATCAAGGATTGTTTACCGCCAGACTGGGGTAATGGCTACCCAAATGTATGGTTGGGTGTTTCTGTGGAAGACAATAAATCCTTACACAGACTTGAAACACTGGGAGAAATTCCGGCAAAACTGCGCTTTGTATCTGCTGAGCCACTCCTAGAAACAGTAGACTTCACGAAAGAAATTGACGGCAAAAGACCAATCGACAAATTTGAATGGATCATCATCGGTGGAGAATCCGGTAATGACTCCGGAAAGTACAGGTATCGTGAATGCAGAGAAAGATGGATTTTGGACACATTGAAACCGCTCTATGACCTAGGTAAATACATTTTCGTGAAACAGGTGGGAACTTTTGTAGCCAAAAATGATCCCAAACAGGTTAAGAAACAAAACAAACACGGAGACAAAAAACACCTTTGGAATGAGGCCATTCGAATCCAACAAACTCCGCCTTGGAAGAACCCCCAAACCAATGGAATGTCAAAGAAGGAATGTATCAAATTCCTCAAATTACAGAGCAGGCAGTTAACCTTTGCCTTTTAGTATTCAC
>CAMDFC010000123.1 GCA_945897185.1 Chitinophaga pinensis
TTTTTTAAGTAAGGTACACGACCACAAAGAGGTGATGGAATTAAAGAAGTTTTCACAAGGGTATTATACTGTTGAGCATTGGGGAGATACCCTTGTGTTTAATGATTTGAGATTTGGACAAACCAATGGCTGGGAAAACCCGGATAGTCATTTTGCATTCCATTATTATCTTTCCCATCCAGATGACAATGACCTGATCGTACAACGGGGTAGGTTTGAGAAATTCAACATCAATTCAGCCATGTGGATGTGGAATAGGATTTGGGGTAAAAAGCAATAAACATATATTTTATAGAAATGCTGGGTATAAAAAAAGAGTCCTTCATGGACTCTTTTTTCTTTTTGGTTATCAGTTATTAGATCCCCATTTTCTTTTTGAGGTTTGCATCAATTGCATCTAAGAATTCTTCTGTGTAGAGATAGTGATCGCCATGGCTTACTTTGTTTCCATGGATACATACAGCAAGGTCTTTGGTCATTTTACCTTCTTCTACAGTTTCAATGCATACCTGCTCTAGTGCATTAGCAAAATCAATTAGTGCTTGATTTGCATCTAGCTTACCACGGAAGGCCAAGCCTCTTGTCCATGCAAAAATTGATGCGATAGGATTGGTGCTTGTTGGTTTACCTTTCTGGTGATCGCGGTAATGTCTTGTTACTGTGCCATGCGCAGCCTCAGACTCCATGGTTTTTCCATCTGGTGTAACCAAAACAGAGGTCATCAACCCCAAAGAGCCAAAACCCTGGGCTACCGTATCGCTCTGTACATCTCCATCATAATTCTTACATGCCCATACGAAATTACCATTCCACTTTAATGCACTGGCAACCATGTCGTCGATAAGCCTGTGCTCATAAGTAATGCCAGCAGCCTCATAGGCAGCTTTGAATTCATTTTGATAAATTTCTTCAAAAATATCCTTGAATCTTCCGTCGTATTTTTTTAAAATGGTATTTTTTGTACTCATGTACAATGGCCATCCTTTTTGAAGTGCCATGTTGAAACAACTGCGGGCAAAGCCCATGATGCTTTCGTCAATGTTGTACATGCTCATGGCAACACCCGGTCCCTTGAATTGAAATACTTCATGTTCAATCACCTGTCCATCTTCACCCTCAAACTTTACTGTTAGTTTTCCTTTTCCAGGAACAACAAAGTCGGTTGCTCGGTATTGGTCACCAAATGCATGTCGACCAACAATAATGGGACTATCCCAATTGGTAACCAAACGAGGTATATTCTTGATCACAATGGGCTCACGAAAAACTGTTCCGTCTAATATGTTGCGGATGGTGCCATTAGGGCTTTTCCACATCTGCTTTAGATTGAATTCTTTTACACGAGCTTCATCTGGTGTGATTGTAGCACATTTGATTCCAACACCATATTGTTTGATGGCATTTGCTGAGTCAATTGTAACCTGGTCATTGGTTTGGTCTCTGTATTCAACCCCCAAGTCGTAATATTTGATATCAAGATCCAAGTAGGGTAGGATAAGTTTATCCTTGATGAACTTCCAAATGATTCTTGTCATTTCATCTCCGTCGAGCTCAACCACAGGATTGGTTACTTTTATTTTTGCCGCCATAGTATTGTTTTAAGGCGGCAAAGGTACAACCTCATACCCAATTATACAATCCCAAAAAACATTTCTAAGCTACCATCTCTTCTAGCACTCTAGTTGGTTCAGCATGTTTTTTAGTAATCTGACGTAGTTTGTCTACCTAACTCCTCTTGTAGGTTTTCGTTTTTCTGCATAAGGCTTTTGAAGAATCCAAGTTCAATAAAACAAACGCGGGAATCTTCAATTGCAGTAGCGGCAAAGGGTTGATGTCCAGTATAGCTTAGAAAGCGGTGCCTCATAGTTTGGCTTGGCCCTATAAGTTTTAAAATTTCTATTGATGTAGTCAATTTTGTTTTCATCCCGTTTATTTCTATTTTTGCAACCCTTACATCAATTAGGCGAGGTAGCTCAGGTGGTTAGAGCGTCGGATTCATAACCCGAAGGTCTCGGGTTCAACTCCCGATCTCGCTACAAAGGTCTCATTAATGAGACCTTTTTTTATGCCCTATACTGTATACATATTATTTTCAGACAAGCATCAATTGCATTACGCTGGGTTTACAAACAATCTAGAGATGCGCTTATTAAGTCATAATGAATTTGGTAAGGGGTGGACCGCCAAGTATCGTCCTTGGAGAATACTTTTCTCAAAGGATTTCGAAATAAAGAAAGATGCTATGGAGTATGAAAAGTGGTTGAAAACTGGCATAGGAAGAGAATTTATAGAGGATTTACCTCATTAGAGTTGGATTCATATCCCTGCCTACCGGCAGGCAGGCACCGCGGCGAGCTCGGGTTCAACTCCCGATCTCGCTATATGAAAATCAAGGACTTACGTTAAATCGTGGGTCCTTTGTTGTGTGAGGAAAACTCACTTTTTATCTTGAAACACTTGCTATCATTGGGTTTTATTGCGTGTGGCATTGTGTTAGTTTTTATCAGTTTCTTATTGGTATTATAAATCTTAATCGTAATTTTGCGATGATTATGGGAGTAACTAAAACAACAGATTATACACTTCAAGAAATGTCTATTGCAAAGTATGCAAAGGCACTTTCGCATCCTGCAAGGGTTGCAATACTGAATTTATTAATTAAGAAGCAAGTTTGTATATGTGGTGATATAGTAGATGAGTTACCTCTTTCACAATCAACTGTTTCTCAACACTTAAAAGAATTAAAAGAAGCTGGCTTGATTAAGGGAGATATTGATGGCAATTCTGTTTGTTATTGTATAGACGAGAAAGAATGGGAGAAAGTAAAAAGTGCCTTTGTGATATTCTTTGAACAATTAAAAGTTGTAAAAGGAAACTGCTGTTAATTTTTTTCAAATGTTTATCGTTAAATAACGATTTAGTAATAATTAAAAATCAAATATGTCTGTAAACAACTGTGCGCCAACAAAAGAAAGAAAGAAATTAAGTTTCCTAGATAGGTACTTAACACTTTGGATTTTTTTAGCAATGGCATTAGGTGTATCTATTGGGTACTTTATTCCATCTTCATCTACATTTATAAACTCCTTTTCCAATGGAACAACTAATATTCCATTGGCAATTGGATTAATCTTGATGATGTACCCTCCATTTACAAAAGTTAGATATGATAAGTTAAGAGAAGTTTTTAAAAATACTAAAGTTTTAGGGGTTTCTCTTTTTTTAAACTGGGTAATTGGTCCCATTTTAATGTTTGTATTAGCCATTTTGTTCTTACATGATTACCCTGAATACATGATTGGTTTGATCTTAATTGGATTAGCAAGATGT
>CAMDFC010000124.1 GCA_945897185.1 Chitinophaga pinensis
TGATACCTGAGGTAAGAAGCCGCCAAAAACCCATCTATTTTTTCTTCTTTTTCTTGCTGTTTGGTGTTGATGTCGGAAGGATTTCTGTAGCTGAGCATGGCTACTGCTCGCGCTGCTTCTAGCCCCTTCTTGCCGGCATCTTGATGCTCTTGGCCCCAAGTGCTATCTGCAGCGATGGCCATGCGTTGGGCCTCATTAAAACCAATGACCCAAGGGGAGGTTTTTGTAGTTGATGCAATAATTATGGCATGTTGAAGTCTTTTACCTAAAGTGTAAGCCCACTCCAATGCCACTTGGCCACCTAATGATCCGCCAATAAGCGTATGAATTTGTTCAAGTTTCAAATGCTGCCGAAGCATTTCTAGACTTTGGGCCAGGTCCCGTGTGCTAAGTGTTGGGAAACTATAAAAATAGGGGGTACCTGTGGCTGGATTTTCACTTAAGGCATTGCTTGATCCATAGCCACTACCGAGCAGGTTGGCACAGATGATAAAGTGGGAAGAAAAATTGTAGAGCGCATTCTCTCCAACCAAACCACTCCACCAATCGGCTACCTGTCCATCGCCTGTAAGCGCATGAACTGCCCAAATCACATTGGAATGATCTGAATTGAGCTCTCCATAGGTGGTATAAGCCACCGTGAAATTCTCCAAAATCTCACCTGATTCTAACTGTAAAGGGGCTGATGATTGGAAATGTCTAGTAACCATGCTGAAAAAGGAATGCCATTTAAGTTGAAAAATAGGAAATTCCTCAAAACAACCGCAATTATTCCATCAACTAGTTCAGCAATAACTGGAGATGAAGCACTTATAATTCGCCTTCTGAATACCTGAAAATAGGATGTATTGCCGCTGGATCAGGTTTGATTGTGGTCAACTCCTTGACTAATCCATTATTTAGTCCATACACCCAACCATGAATTTCAGGGGATTTTCTATTTTGCCAAGCCTTTTGGATAATTGAAGTTTTAATCAAATCCTGACATTGCTCGAGTACATTTAGTTCTACCAATCGATCTACACGATCTTTATGGTTAGGTATACCATCCAGTTCTGCTTGGTACATTTTATAGACTTCTTTGATATTTCGAAGCCATTTGTTGATCAATCCAAAACTCTTGTTTCCCAAGGCTGCCTCTACTCCTCCGCAACCGTAATGCCCACAGACAATGATGTGATCTATTTCCAATACTTCCACCGCATATTGAAGTACGGATAGTAGGTTTAAATCTGTATGTACGACCATATTGGCAATATTCCGATGCACAAATACTTCACCAGGATCTGTACCGGTAATTTCGTTGGCGGGAACTCGACTATCTGAACAACCAATCCACAAAAACTTAGGTTTCTGTTGATGTGAAAGTCGATTGAAAAAGTCTTTGTCCTGATGAATTTTCTCTTCAGACCATGCCTTATTTTGGAGCAATAATTTTTCGTATGGGTTCATAAATCTTCGTTTACATAGAATGGATATCCTTCAATCAAAATAGTTATCTTTTTAGAGGGTGCACTGCTGATAAAATCATTCAATACATCCTGTATGTCATGATCGATAAACCGTGCCATGGAAGCGTTTAATACCACCTTGCTTCCATCAGAAACCTGACTCAATTCCTTGATTAATAGTGCTTTATTTAAAAAGGAAACATCTTTTTGAAGTTTGATTAGGTAATTCCCATTGTGCTCGGTGACCAAAATTGATCGATTGAAATTTGTCTTCAACACAAAAAATAAACCTACTACCATTCCAATCCCTATACCTACCAGTAGATCAGTTAGTAAAATCGCGACCACTGTAACCAGAAAAGGTAAAAATTGGTCCCATCCCTTTTTATATTCTTTCACGAAAAGAGCAGGTTTAGCAAGTTTGTAACCCACCACGAGTAGTACTGCAGCTAATCCGCTCAATGGGATTTGGTTTAACAAACCAGGAATACTCAACACCAAGGCCAAAAGTAAGAAGCCATGTAAAATAGTCGACAACTTTGTTTTCGCTCCCGATTCAATATTTGCTGAAGTTCGTACAATGACAGCTGTAACAGGAAGACCACCAATTAAACCCGATAGGGTATTGCCAACTCCTTGTGCAACTAATTCCCGGCTGGTAGGTGTTGAGCGTTTTAATGGGTCCATTTTATCGCCTGCTTCGATGGAAAGCAAGGTTTCTATACTTCCGATCACCGCGATAGTTACAGCGATAATCCAAAAATTAGAAGTGGTAATTAGGTCAAATTCTGGAAAGGTTAACAAAGAGGGTAGTTCGTTCCAACCAGATAATTTAGGTAGAATCACTAGGTGTTCATTGTCCAATACCCATTCTGGCTTTATTCCCCTGTAAAGATTATTAATGCCAATGCTAGCCAATACAGCCCATAATGCTCCTGGGACAACACCTAAAAACCTACTTTTCTTAATTGCAGGCCTTTCAAAAAATAGAATCAAGGCCAAGGATACCAATACAATAGGAATTGCTCCCGGGCTAAAGTACAGAAAAGCATAATAAATCTCCGAGAAGGTATTGTGCGCATCCGGTTGATTAAATGCGAAATCGCCCAAGAAATCCTTATCATAACCCAAGGCATGTGGGATTTGCTTGAGTATTAAAATTAGTCCAATAGCGGTAAGCATGCCTTTAATGACCGCATTCGGGAAATAATACCCGATAACACCAGCTTTAGCAATACCAAGGAAAAATTGAATAATTCCTGCAGCTACTAGGGCGCCCAAAAACAAGGGGAAAGTACCCAATGTTGTAATTGAATCCAGTACAATGACGGTAAGTCCAGCAGCAGGACCACTTACAGCAACAGACGATTTGGAGATAGCACCAACCACAATTCCACCCAAAATACCCGCAATAAGGCCTGACATGGGAGGTGCGCCGCTTGCGACAGCAATACCTAAGCAAAGGGGGAGCGCTACTAAAAAAACGACTAAACTGGACTTTAAATCATAGGTGAAGGTTTCACTAATCTTATTTTCCATGTACAAGTTTACCCAAAAAAGACAACCGTATAAAGTTTATTTTTATACTTACTAAATCTAATTTATGGCAAAACTGTTTAAAAAAAAATAGTCTCAGGTAACCTACTTAAGATTAGCGTCTTCTGTTTTTTTGTCCAACGAATTGAAAAATAGGAAGGAATCGCTTTAGTTATTGACTTGAGTTTAAGAGGCTGTCAAGGGCTTGATTAATCGCTCTAAAGTCAAATTTAGCCTTTGCCACTTCTAATTTTGTTCGGATTTCATTGAG
>CAMDFC010000125.1 GCA_945897185.1 Chitinophaga pinensis
AACTGCAAGTCTTCCATATAAATTTTGTGCTTGGCTGGAATTCTCTCTACTATCTTTATTTCAATTTTATTAAAATGAATGATGGAGAGCGCCTCTATCGTTTGTAAAGCCACCAACACATTATCCTTAGGATGTATCTGAACAACTAGTGCATTATTTATAGAAGAATTTTTCACTGAATGAACAATTTAATCCTAAAATAGTTAAGTTTAAGGAAAGTACTCCATCCATCCTCTGTAAGTACCTCCTCGGTTTCCATTTAAATTTGTAAATATGAAAAGTAAAAGTGTACTTTTTATTGCTGCCATCCTTTTAATCTCATGTAACAAAGATGTTATTGTAGAAAACGATTTTGAAATTTTAGATGACAACGACATTGTAAAATTGGCAAATTCAAACGCCAGTTTATCATCTTTAGAAAGGCTTGGTAAGGCAATTTATTTTGATCCTCGATTTTCAGAGCCCATCTACAGACAATCTTGCTCCTCCTGTCACTCACCCAATAATGGATGGGTTGGTTTTGGTGCTGGTCCACGTTCACGTGGAGGTGGTAGAGGCGCAATAGCTGGCATTCCAGAGGGTGCCGTTTTTGGAAAATATGGTGGCAGGGCGTCCCCAAGTGCTGCCTATGCAACTTTCAGTCCGGTTTTTCGCCTAGAAAAAGGAACAGGTGATGACGAATTTATAGGTGGTTTATTCTGGGATGGAAGAGCTACAGGCAGAAGAGTACCAGGGAATCCTGCGGCAGAACAAGCACTTGGTCCATTGGTAAGCCCTTCGGAACAAAACCATGCCAATCCTCTTCAAGTCCTGAATAAAATTATTACATCTGAAAGTTATTTAACCCTTTGGAGCAACGCTTTTGGTACCAGAACAATTCCAACTGCAACAGCGTTAGAAATTGAGAAAAGCTATCAAAGGGTAGGGATTGCAATTTCTGCATACGAGGGATCACTTGAAGTCAATCAATTCAGTTCTAAATATGATGCTTATTTAAGGAAAGAAGTCGAACTGACTCCATTAGAAAAAAAGGGACTTGAATTATTTAACAGCGATGCAAAATGTTTCAGATGTCATACTTCTGAATCAGTTGCTGGAAGGCCTGTAATATTTTCAGACTTTAAATATTACAATTTGGGCATTCCGAAAAATCTACAAAATCCAAGATACTGGACCGATCCTAATTTTGTTGACTTGGGATTGGGTGGATACCTTAAAAACCAAACTATCAATTTAGGGTGGAGGGAAGCCGCGAATAAAAATTACGGTAAATTCAAAACGCCAACATTAAGAAATGTAGGCAAAGCAAATAACAGACGTTTTATGCACAATGGCGCATTTAAAACACTTGAAGAGGTTGTCCATTTTTACAACACCAGAGATGATTCTGATTTCAGAAATTTCTGGCCATCACCTGAATATGGAGAAAATATCCAAAATGGATGGATGGGTAATCTTGGACTTACCCCCTATCAAGAATCAGCGGTTGTTGCATTCATGAAAACTCTTTCTGATGGCTTCAATAATCCGACGCAACGTATTTTATAAACCACAACCTTATAAAGTAGAAAGCCCAAGCAATTGCTTGGGCTTTCTTGTTGCGGAGACTGAGGGATTCGAACCCTCGAAACAGTTTCCCGTTTACACGCTTTCCAAGCGTGCTCCTTCAGCCACTCGGACAAGTCTCCTGAAATTGGGAGGGCAAAAATAATCCCTTAAAAATTAGAAGCGAAATATCTTTTTGGCATTTGCTGTAGTTACTTCGTCAACTTCAGCAACCGTGATGGATTTCAATTCCGCAACCCTATTTGCAATAGGTACAAGAAAGCTACTTTCATTTCTTTTGCCCCTATAAGGTACCGGTGCTAAATAAGGCGCATCGGTTTCTAAGACAAGATGCTCTAATGGGATATTTTCTACAATTTTTGCCAAGCTTGAATTTTTATAAGTTACTACCCCTCCTATTCCCAGGTAAAACCCAAGTTCGATCACTTTTTGGGCCTGTCTTTCGTCACCCCCAAAACAATGAAAAATACCCCGGCATTTTCCCTTTCCATGTGCTGCAATCATCTTAATGCATTCATCCATCGAACTTCTAGAATGAATAACCAAAGGCAAGCCCTTTTCAATAGCCAATTCAATTTGCAATTGAAATGCCAATTCCTGTTGTATTTTATATTCTGTAGAATGGTAAAAATCCAAGCCGACTTCTCCAATTGCTGCAAATGATGCCCTCCCTAACCACTCCCTCACCAATTGGAGCTCAGCCTCGTATTGATTGTTAACATAACATGGATGCAAACCCATCATGGGTATACAATAATTCGGATATGCCTTGGCCAAATCCATCATTTGTTCATGAGAACTACTGTCGATTGCTGGTAGAACTATTTTATCAATACCAGCACCACGACTCTTTTGAATCACCTCTTGCAGGTCTTCTTTAAATTCATCTGCATATAAATGACTGTGGGTATCTATCATTGGAAATGGGGGTAATTATTGATAAATAAAATAAAAAGTTTAGTATCTTGAAACCAGTTTTCATAGGGTACGGATTAAAAACGGGCCGAGGTTTCTACCTTAGCCCTACCTTTTTGTTCAACTATTTTTTCTCATTGAATCTAATTTCCTAAACGTAAAACCCTTGCTGGTAGCAGTTTCTAATAATTTTTCCAAAGCATACCCCATTCGATCTTCTGCTTTTTCAGAATCGTGAAATAAATAAATCATCCCATTTTCAACAGTGTCAGTCACCCTTGCCGAACACACTTCCTTTGTTATATTTTTATCATAATCGGCACTAAGGATTGTCCACATCACAATTTTATACCCTTTTTTAATCAACAAACGATATTGCGACTGCTTTATTCTTCCATAAGGCGGTCGGAATAAATTGGACTGAATTAAAACGTTAGCCTTTTCAACATCATTCAAATATTCCTCAGTGCTGGTTTTCCATCCATTCAAATGATTTTGGGTATGGTTTCCAACAGCATGTCCTTCCGTTTTCAATTGATTAAAAATTTCGGGGTAACGATTCACCCGGTCTCCAATACAAAAAAAAGTTGCTTTTGCATTGTATTTGGATAAAAGTGCCAAGACAAAGGGAGTTATTCGAGGATGCGGACCATCATCGAATGTGAGGTAGATTGATTTTTCCTGTTTGGCCATTTGCCAAATGAACCGCGGGTAGATCCACTTGATCCACTTTGGAATTTGAGCAGGAAAA
>CAMDFC010000126.1 GCA_945897185.1 Chitinophaga pinensis
ACCTCATGCTAAAAAGCACGCTATTAAAGGCCGCTACTGCAGCGGGAATGCTAATCAAAGAGAGAATAAACGGAAAGTTTTCTGTTGAAAAAAAATCTGGTCCCAACGACTTAGTAACGGAGGTGGACAAAGCTTCGGAGGCTTTGATCATGAACATCATTCGGGAAGGTTTTCCAGACCACTTTATTCTAAGTGAAGAAATTGGAGAAATAAAAATGGACTCCTCCTACAAGTGGATTATTGATCCTATTGATGGTACAGTGAATTTTGCAAACGGTATTCCGCTTTGTTGTGTGAGCATTGGGGTTGAAAAAGATGGTGAGATGATTTTAGGTGCGGTATACAACCCCATGATGAATGAATTCTTTTTTGCAGAAAAGGGTGCCGGTGCTTTTTTAAACGAAAAACAAATTCATGTAAGCGATCAAACCCAAGTGCTTCATTCTTGTTTGGTTACTGGTTTTCCATACACTTATTTAGATATGGAAAATGGTCCCCTTGATATCTTTGCAAGACTCGTACGCAAGGGAATTCCAGTAAGAAGATTAGGATCTGCAGCCATTGACCTTTGTTGGGTTGCTGCAGGCAGGTTCGATGGATATTACGAACACAAATTGAATGCATGGGACAGTGCTGCTGGCTTTCTACTTGTGGAGGAAGCGGGGGGAAAAGTAACTGATTTCAAGGGTGCTCTCTATTCTCCCTATCAGCCACAACTTGTGGCAACCAATGGTGCAATTCACAATGAACTGTTGCGTTGGATTTCAAATACTCATGAATAATAAAAAATATGTCTAGAACAGAAATAAGCGAATACGGTGAGTTTGGGTTGATTCATCACCTCACAAAAAATATTGAATTACAAAATGCTTCCTCCGTTTTGGGTGTAGGCGATGATGCGGCTGTGATTGATCACTTCGGAAAACAAACGGTAGTGTCTACAGATCTTTTGATTGAGGGTGTTCACTTTGATCTTTCTTATACACCATTGAAACACTTGGGTTATAAATCGGTCGTTGTTAATGTAAGTGACATTTATGCGATGAACGCAACACCAACACAAATCACTTTAAGTATTGGTATCAGCAGCAAGTTTAGCGTTGAGGCGTTGGAAGACTTTTACAATGGTGTATATGCTGCTTGCGAAGAATATGGAGTAGACCTTATTGGTGGAGATACCTGCTCTTCTCAAAAGGGGTTTATCATTTCAGTAACTGCGTTGGGCGAAGTAAATAACAACCAGGTGGTGCAAAGATCAACAGCACAAAAGGGCGATCTGGTCTGTGTTTCAGGAGATTTGGGGGGGGCTTATATTGGTTTGTTGTTTCTTGAAAGAGAAAAGAAAATTTTCTTAGAAACTCCGCAAATACAACCCGACCTTGAAAACGAACAGTATGTAATTGGTCGTTTACTAAAACCGCGTGCAAGAAAGGACATCTTCGAGTTTTTTGAAGAGAATAAAATTATTCCAACCTCGATGATGGACATCAGCGATGGCCTCAGTTCAGAGTTATTGCATATCTGTGAAAAAAGCGAAGTTGGATGTGTTATTTATGAAGAGAAAATTCCAATTTCAGAAGACTCAAAAAAAGCAGCTTATAAATTTGAAATTGATCCAACGGCCTGCGCTTTAAGCGGAGGAGAAGATTATGAATTGTTGTTTACCATCAAACAAGATGATTACGAAAAACTGACCTTGAATGAACAAATCAGCGTGATCGGGTATGTTGTTGAGGCTGAAGAAGGGGCTACCATAAAAACAAAAGGCGGAAACTCACACAAACTAACCGCACAAGGGTGGAATGCGTTTAGAGAATAATTAATCTACAATCATAAAGCCATCGGCATCTTTCCAAAAAGGAAGTTTTTCGCGCACTTCTCTTAGTTTATTTTTTTCAATGGTAATGGTGTGTATATCCTCGTTATGAGAATTTTGATAAAGCACCTCACCCATTGGATCTACCACCATGGTGTCTCCGCTGTGGTAGATTTGATTTCCATCATTGCCCACCCTGTTTACGCCAAAAACAAAAGACTGGTTTTCAATGGCCCTTGCCTGTAGCAATGTTTTCCATGCACTACTTCTTCGTTCTGGCCAATTGGCAACATAAACCAACACGTCGTATTCTGGATTAAAATTGTTTTGCTCATCTTGTTGCAATTGTTGACGAGACCAAACCGGAAATCGAAGATCGTAGCAGATCTGTAGGTTGATTTTCCATCCACCTACCGAAGCGATGGTTCTTTTATTACCAGAACCATAATGTTGGTCTTCTCCTGCCAAGGAAAAGCAATGCCTTTTATCATAAAATCCAAATTGACCGTTGGGCTGCATCCAAATAAAACGATTGAAGTAGACATCATTCTCCGAAACCATGATGCTTCCTCCCAAAATGATGTTTTTTTGTTTGGCCAATTGGCGCATCCAATTTACCGTTTCTCCTTCCATGGTTTCTGCAAACAGGGCTGGTTGCATACTAAACCCTGTAGAAAACATTTCGGGCAACAAAACAACATTTGTTTTTTCTGCAATGCCCAAGACTTTTTTCCCCAGCATTTCCAAATTGGCTGTTTTATTTTCCCAATGCAGGTTGGTCTGAATCGTTGTGATCATCAGTTTTTCCATAAAATAATTTCATTGCGTTTGATATGATGTTGTTTTCAAAACCCCTGCTCAATAGGTATTGACGCGTTTTTGACTGCTTAACATAGATCGTGTTTCCGGGTCCCTTTAAAGAGGTCCATTTCTTTTCCAGTTGCTTTAGCAGAGAAGCCCCATAGGCGTCCATATCTATTTCTTCTCTTAGGGCTTTTTTTATACTGTACTCCGAAACCTGTCTTTTTTTCAACTCCATTTCGATTTTTTTCCTTCCCCATCCCTTTATACGAAACTTTCCACCCACAAAAGCTTTTGCAAATCTTTCTTCATTAAGAAAACCATCTTCAATGAGTTTGGAGATGATTTGATTCGCATCTGACCAACTTAAGCCATAAGTAGACAATTTCATTTTCACCTCTTGGTGTGCTCTTTCCTGAAAAGCACAATAGTGGCGGATCTTTACGTGTGCCTGTTCCGGGGAAATTGTCTTTTTCCATGTTCTTGTCTCGTCCATCTATGGCAAATTAATGATTAACAATTGAGGTGTTGGTGGTTTTCAACATAATTCCGTTGTTTTTTGTAGAAAATGTCAAGAAATTTTGGACGATTCTTAGTCGCCTTGAGATTAT
>CAMDFC010000127.1 GCA_945897185.1 Chitinophaga pinensis
CTAACTCTTGAACATAGTTTTCACCAAAGTCACGCTGACCAGCATCATACAATTTCTGTAGATCCTCAACTGGCTTAGTTTTAGAGACAGCAATTAATATTACACCCTTTGCATTTAACTCTTCCTTTAATTTTTGATAGGCCAACAAATCGACTGCCATCTGCTTTGATTAATTATATTTTATTTTAAAATACTTCGTCCAATTACCATACGCTGCACTTCACTGGTACCCTCATAGATTTCAGTAATCTTGGCATCACGCATCATTCTTTCTACATGGTATTCTTTTACATATCCGTATCCACCATGCACTTGAACGGCGTTGGTAGTCACCCACATGGCTGCCTCAGATGCATATAGTTTTGCCATTGCTGCACTCACAGAATAATCCATACCGTTGTCTTTTTCCCAAGCCGCTTTGTAACATAGAAGTCGCGCAGCTTCTATACGGGTTGCCATATCTGCAAGCTTAAACTGAATGGCTTGGTGTTGTCCAATTTCTTTTCCAAACGCCTTACGCTCTTTAGAATAAGCAAGTGCTCTTTCATAAGCTCCACCAGCAATACCCAAAGCCTGTGCTGCAATACCGATTCTTCCACCATCTAAAGTTTTCATTGCAAATTGAAAACCAAATCCTGGCTCTCGAATCAAATTTTCTTTAGGAACTTTAACATCAGTAAAAGTAATACTGTGTGTATCGCTAGAACGAATGCCCATTTTATTTTCTTTGGCCCCGACGGATACGCCTGGCCAATTTTTTTCTACAATTAACGTATTAATTCCTTTGTGCCCCTTTGAATGATCCGCTTGTGCCATAACCAAATACACCGAAGCCGATGAGCCATTGGTGATCCAGTTTTTTGTACCATTGAGTAAAAAGTATTCGCCCATGTCTTCAACAGTAGTCCTTTGTGAAGTAGCATCAGAGCCAGCTTCAGGTTCGCTCAACAAGAATGCACCCAGATAAAGTTCATCATCTTTTTTTCCTTGTGCTATAGGACTCAAGTATTTTTGTTTCTGTGCTTCTGTGCCATAAGTTTCCAATCCCCAACAAACCAAACTGTTGTTCACACTCATACAAACTGCAACACTGGCATCCACTTTACTTATTTCTTCAATTGCCAAAACGTAGCTAATGGTATCTAATCCAGCACCCCCATAATTAGGATCTACCATCATGCCCATAAATCCGAGTTCAGACAATTGCATTATTTGCTCTTTTGCAAATAATTGCTTCTCGTCGCGTTCAATAACTCCAGGTAAACAAGACTGTTGAGCATAATCTTTTGCAGCTTGTTGAATCATTATTTGTTCTTCAGTTAGCGTAAGTTCCATGTGTTGTGATTATTAATCAAATTTCGGGATAAATATCCAACTCAAATGGAGATTATTTAAATAGAAATGCATTTCAATAAAAACTAAAATTGACCTCATTCTATAAGATATTTCCTACTTTCACTTTGAATTTTATCAATGAAACCTATGCCCGCCGTGTTGAATTTTAAAGTACAAAGACTAGTAGCTATAGTTGCTGTACTCTTGTTTATCATGAAAGTCATCGCCTGGTGGCTGACACAGTCCGTGGCGGTACTGACAGACGCCCTAGAAAGTACGGTAAATGTGGTTGCAGGATTTATCAGTTTGTACAGTTTGTATATAGCTTCTAAGCCACGCGACAAAGACCATCCCTACGGTCATGGAAAAGCAGAGTTTGTATCCGCAGCTGTCGAGGGTAGCTTAGTCAGCATTGCTGGTCTGGTAATCATCTACGAGGCAATTGACAACCTTGTACATCCACACGCTATAAAGAAACTAGAAACCGGGATGCTCATCATTGGTGTTACTGCTATTATAAATTATGCTACTGGTTGGTATGCAATTCGGACTGGCAAAAAGAACAATTCACTGGCACTGATTGCATCTGGCAAACACCTGCAAAGCGATACCTACTCTACCTTAGGTATCATCGGAGGTATTGCAATAATTTATTTTACAAACCTAATTTGGCTGGATAGTGCTGTCGCCATTGGATTTGCATTTTTTATTATCTATACGGGTTACACCATCGTTAGAAGTTCCCTAGCAGGCATCATGGATGAAGCTGACCTAGAAATGTTGGAAAAACTGGTATCCCGGATGAACGAAAGCAGAAGAGAAAATTGGGTAGACCTCCACAATCTTAGAATTATCAAATTTGGTACAATCATTCATATTGATTGTCACCTCACTGTACCTTGGTTTTTAAATGTTCATGAAGCGCATAAAGAAATTGAAGCATTTTCAAACCTAGCGAAAAATGAATTCGGAGAAAGTGTAGAACTCTTCGTTCATGCCGATGGTTGCATGGACTTCTCCTGCCGTATTTGTTCCAAGAAAGATTGCATAGAAAGAAAGTTTCCCTACAAAAAAACCATTACCTGGGATGTGAATAATATTTCCAATGATCGGAAGCATATGATCTAGTAAGTTATCGGTTGTGGGTTATGAGTTAAAGACTGATAACTCAAAACCCACAACCCATAACTCATAACTATTTGGGTTCCTGCTGACTCAAACAATGAAAACTTCCCAATCCCCAGATAATATCTGTTGAATCTATACCAACGATTTCACGGTCAGGGAAACATTGCTGCACCATTTGCAACACCTTATCATCCTTATCACTTCTAAAAGTTGGAACGACTACCTGCTGATTGGCGATATAAAAATTAGCATAAGAAGCGGGCAACATTTGATCTTCCCAAATTACGGGATCAGGCATGGGTAGTTCAACAATATTCAACTGCTTGCCATTGAGCAAACGCATTTCTTTTAACTGCTTTAGGTTATGCTGAAGCAATGCATAATTATCGTCCTGTTTATTCTCTTCTATAACAGTTATAACTGTGTCCTCATTAACAAACCTTACAGTATCGTCAATATGACCATCGGTATCATCCCCTACTATTCCTTCATCTACCCACAACACCTGGTCTTGCCCGTAATAATCCATCAAGTACTGCTCAATCTGAGTTTGGTTCAAGTGTGGATTTCTATTGGGATTCAACAAACAGGCTGTTGATGTGATGACTGTACCAGCACCATTAAAATCAACCGAGCCACCTTCCATGATAATACCCGGATTAAATACAGGTAAGCCCAATTTATTTCCAATCAATGTAGGGATAACATCATCAAGATCGAATGGAGG
>CAMDFC010000128.1 GCA_945897185.1 Chitinophaga pinensis
GATGAAATTGATCAGAACCTACAAGATGCAAAAGGATACAACATCGACCTTGGCTATCGTGGCCGCATCAAAGACTATTTATTTTTTGATGTAAGCGGATATGTATTGCAGTACAACAATAGAGTTGGACTAATTACACAACAGCGATTGGATGGAAACTTTTATAACCTACGCACCAATGTTGGAAACAGCACCAGCAAAGGCATTGAGGCACTTGTTGAATTTAGTCCCATTAAATATTTTAAAATTAACCCCTCCTTTGGAAACATCACTGTGTTTGCCTCACTTGCCTATATCAATGCCAAATACGAAAACATGAGGGTTGTTGTAAAGGAGGGAAACCGTCTTGCAGAAACCAACCTAAAAAACAAACGCATAGAAAATGCACCAGAAAAGATTTACCGCGCTGGCATAACCTACAGTAAAAAACAGTTGACCGTCACCGCCCAATACAGCTATGTTTCAGAGGCATTCAGTGATGCCAACAATAGCAGAAATCCTACTGTCAGTGGGGTAAATGGACCAATACCAGCATACAAATTGTTAGATGTTAGCGGCACTTACAAATTCAATGAAAAGTTTTTTGTAAAGGGTGGTGTTAACAACCTAATGAATGAAAAATATTTCACAAGAAGAGCAAGTGGCTATCCTGGTCCGGGTTTAATGCCCGCAGAACCAATAAATTTTTTTATAACTGTTGGAGTAAAACTCTGAGTTAATAAAAAAGCTTCGGATATTTGATGTTCCATAGAACATGAAACAGTTTCACCGTATTCAACTTATCATCCTTTGTTTGTTTGTTGCTTTATGTACAAACGGACAAGAACGCTATACATTCAAGGGAGGCGACGTCAATGGAATAAGGAAATGGTATATGGGAAGACAAATTGCCCAAGTAATGAGCCACTACGGAATAGAATGGCTGGAGCGACCTGAACGGGACTTTGAAGAAAACACCCTTGCGCTTTTGAAAAACCTCAACTTGAAGCCAGGCATGAAAGTGGCAGATATAGGAGCAGGTAGCGGTTACCACAGCAGATTAATCGCAAAACAAATTGGGAATGGAAAAGTATATGCTGTAGATGTTGAGCAAGAAATGATTGCTTTCCTCAATGAAAGAATTAAACGCGAAAAAATATCAAATATCCAACCGGTGCTTGGATCAGAAACATCCGTTTTGCTCCCAGCTGAAAGCATAGACCTGATGTTACTGGTGGATGTTTACCACGAATTTTCATTCCCCTATGAAATGGGGACATCCATGTACAACGCGCTAAAGCCAAGCGGAAAAATCGTTTTGGTAGAATTCAGAATGGAAGATGATGCTGTCCCAATAAAGACCATTCATAAAATGAGTGAATCGCAAACCATCAAAGAAATGAAGAAAGCAGGCTTTCGATTAGAAAAAAACTACACTAACCTCCCCTGGCAACACTGTATGGTATTTGTAAAATAAAAGAAACTAAAATAGAGCTACTCGTTTTGGTTATACTTATTTCTTTATTAGTCGGAACTCGTGCTTATCGCCACCATTAATAAATGTATACCAAAATTCATTTTTCGTTAGTTTGGTTATCGTGCGATTAGACGCTGATATAGTTCCTGTGATAGTTGTAATCTCAATACTACTCACACCTGAAATTTGGATTATCTTCTGTTCTGTATCAAGTTGCCAACTACCCGTTTCATTCATGACTCGATTATCTTTGTTGTTGTAAATTCTCGAATACACATTATTATCAGAATAGGTCTCTTCATAATTACTAATTAAAATTGATCCAGTTTCGTTGGTGTTGTTTCTTAAATATTGTTGAAGCTTCCAAGTTTTGAAAAGATTTTTCTCTGACTTGCTTATCAGACCACCAGCTTCATATTTTTCACAACTAACAAACAATAAAAACAGCATAGAAAACAAAATATTGATACTCAGCTTTTTCATTACTTTTTTTGTAAATAAACGTATTAAGCAAATTTTTGTTGTGTTTTTAACGAACAAATTGACATTTTAGCTTTTTTGAAATAAATAATTAATGCGCATTGACTAAATAATCATACTTAAGTAGCAATAACACCGAACATAAATCATATGCCAGTTGTTGTGTTTCTAATATATTGGTATGAAAAAAATGACAATAGCAATTATAAGCGTTTTAGTGATTTTGGTCGTATTTCAATCATTTATGGCAATCTCAACAAATAGAACTGAAAAACAGGCCTACAAGGTCATCAAAAAAGAAGACGACTTTGAGATACGGTATTACCCGCCTGCCACTTTTGCCACGATTCAATCATCTGCCAAAAACTATAGGGAGCTCTCCGGCAATGGTTTTAGGAAGATAGCGGGTTATATTTTCGGTAACAACGAATCCTCTTCCAAGATTGCTATGACAACGCCTGTGCACATGGACATTAGCGATGAGGGTTCTTCCATGAGTTTTGTGATGCCGTCCAAATATGACATCAATAATCTTCCTCGCCCCAATGATGCAAACGTTCAGCTACACCAAACTGCTGGTGAATATGTTGCAGCTATTGCTTTTGGAGGATTTGCGAATGATGGATCTATCAAAAAATATGCAGCAGAACTTGAGACTGCGTTAGGGAAAAAGGGAATAAAATCAATTGGCCATTTTAGATATCTCGGATACAATCCTCCCTATCAACTTGTTGGAAGAAAAAATGAAATTATTGTAACGGTTGAATGGAAATCAGGTAACTAATTATTTGGCTTTCGTTGATTTCAGTGCCATTGCTGTCCATATTGCCCCCAAAGCATCAACTCCACCAAATAAAATGATAGACACAGGCATTTGGCCAACAACAAAGAGCATGGTCGCTCCTATTGCAAAAGCCCACCGAACATATACCGTTGCCCTTATAAATACTTCGCTATTGGCTTTCCCACAAGCAATGTAGTATGCTCCTATTACCAAAGCAAGTAAACCTACTACACTTGACCATCCAGAAGGAGTTGCCGGCAACTGAAGCAGAGAGATGATTGGCTCAGCAATAAATAAAAAAAGTAGTCCTGTACAAGCCAAATAAATACCGAAATAAAATACAGTTTTTGCTGAATAATTCATGATAAGTTAGTTTATGAATTGTTTGAAATAGAGTTAAAATAATTTCTTTTTAATTTATTTCTTAGGCGCAATTGGAAT
>CAMDFC010000129.1 GCA_945897185.1 Chitinophaga pinensis
TCTAGATAAGCAAAAATGTAACTAAGAAAAAGTACCGGCAACAAACGCCAAGTAATTTTATGGTAAACTGCATCTTCTGCACTTCTTAATGTAGACATTGAAAATAATTTGAAATGAATAAGCCCTAACCCATTAATTATTCAGAAAGCAGATTCATTTTCTTCCCATCAACATTAGGATCAATGCTGCAATTCCAATGATCACGCCAGCAGCCATTAGTCCAACTCCCAAATCGAAATTCATTTTGAACCAGAGAAACATTTCCGGACTAATAAAACCACCAAGTCCCCCTATAGAATTGATAAATGCGATACCTGTTGCTGCTGCTGTTCCGGATAAAAACATCGTTGGCATAGACCAAAAAACAGAGACCGCACTCATAACCCCAATAGCGGCAATTGAAATCATAGCCAACACAAAAACTGCATTTGTGTTGTGCAATCCACTTCCCAAGAACCCTATCATGCTGAAAAAACATGCAGCAATAAAATATTGCTTATACTTTCCACTTTGATCCGCTTTGCGACCGAAGATAACCATAGCGATTGCAGATAAAGACCATGGAATGGCCGCTAACAATCCAATTTCTAGTTTGTCTTTGGTCATCGTGTTTTCAATAATCTGTGGTAACCAAAATGAAATCCCATATATGCCAATTACAATACAGAAATAGGCAAAAGCAAATAACCATAGCTTGCCCGACTTGAATACATCAAGAAATCCGCCTTTCCCAATAGCATGCTCCCTCTCGTATTCCTCATCGTCTTCCATATCTTTTTTCACAATAGCCTTCTCCTCGTCCGTCAACCACTTTGCTTGACTAGGCCGATTGGTGAGTAGAAAAGGAATAAAAAGACCCAAAAGTATACTGGGAATTGCTTCAATCAAAAAAAGCCATTGCCAGGGTTTAAAATACCCAGTTTCATTTGTTGATTCCATGATCCACCCACTGATGGGTGAGCCCAAAATACCTGCAAAATTGACGGCTAAAATAAACATGGCAAACATTGCAGCCCTCCTCTTTTTGGGAAACCAATACGTGAGGTATAAAATAATTGCAGGAAAAAATCCGGCTTCAGCAACACCCAACAAAAAGCGTATCCAATAAAACATTTTTGCAGACCCAACAATAGCACAGAGTCCGGATATAATTCCCCAACTGAGCATTATTCTGGTAATCCAGATCCTTGCTCCTATTTTATGCATGAGAATATTACCCGGAATCTCAAAAAAGAAATATCCAATAAAAAATATACCTGAAGCCATGGCAAATACTTCGTCATTGAACCAAAGCTCTTCCTTCATACCCAATTTAGCAAACCCAATGTTTACGCGATCCAGATAAGCAAAAGTATAAGCGGAAAAAAGGACTGGTATTAGACGCCATGCAATTTTTTTATAAACTGCATCCTGTGCGGCAGGTGTAATGGTCATATTGATTTATTAAATTGATAATTCCAACAAGATAATAATAGCAATTGAGAAGTGTTTGAAATTCTTCTTTTGTGCTCATAAATATGCATGAAAGTTTGCTGAGCTAAAGCGTCTGGGAAGAGCCAATAGGCCTTTTAGATTGGAGAAAAACTAGTTGGTTAATCAGTAAATCCAATTGAACTTATAATCCAGAGGAGATTTAATACTTGAACGTTCTGCTACTTTTCTGAAGCGTTCTGGCAATGCCATTAAATAATCTCTACCCTTTTCTGCAGCTCCAGTAAGGTTTCCGATGCTTTCAATATTCCAGTCTTTAATAAGGGATTCTAAAATTTGCGTGTAATCAATGCTCGTATAAACGCCTAGTCGCTGTGCAGCATCACTAAAATGCGACCAGCTCTGTCCAATTTTCTCACCCTGTTGACGCATGAAGTGGGCTGGCATCACTATTTTTTTTCTCATCATGTCTTCGAAAGCAAGCATCATTTCACTTGGATCCAATTCAAAGATTTTGGTCACAAAACTTTTATACGCCTTCGCATGTCTCATTTCATCTGCTGCAATCACACCACAAATTTTCGACAATTGCACATTGTCGTGGTTCTTTGCAATTGTTGCAGTCCTTCTGTGGGAAATATTGGTGGCCAATTCTTGAAAAGAAGTATATACAAAATTACGATAGGGATCTCTGGCTGTTCCAATTTCCATACCATCTGCAATTAGGTGTTGCGTGGTAATTTCCATTTGCTTCATATCCACTCTTCCAGATAGATAAATGTATTTGTTCAGCAAATCTCCATGACGATTTTCTTCTGCCGTCCATCTCCTGATCCATTTGCTCCACCCTTGCGGTTCTGCTTTACTGATACCCTCAATATCAATTAACCAACTCTCATAAGTAGGCAGTGCTTCTTCTGTAATGATGTCGCCAACAAGAACAGCCATATAGTCATAAGGGAGTTCCCTGCACTGCTCTTGTATTTCTTTTATTTCGTTTGTAAACTCAGGGTCGTTGTTTTTTGGTAAAAAATCTGAAGGCTGCCAATTGGTGTCAATATCCTTAAGGTATTCCTCTATTTCACCCTCTATATTCTGACCTAAAAACTGCATTACCTCGATCCTGTTTGTCTTCATCACCATGAAAATTGAGAAACTCTTAATTTTTGAAAAATCACCGAATCAACCGAAAATGGTTGACCTAGGTGAAAATATCTTATAATTTTCAAAAATGACTTAAAGTGAACTGTTTTTTATATAATAATGAACAATAATTAAACAAAAAAGAGCACCAATCCCTTGATGCTCTTTGTCGGGAAGACAGGATTCGAACCTGCGACCCCCTGGTCCCAAACCAGGTGCGAGCGTCAATCTTATACATTGATTTACAATATATTAAGTGTGATTTTGACTATTTTAAAGAACTGAGATACCCAAACCTGACCCAAAATGATGATTATATAACTAATTTAATTCTTTTCTCCTTCTGAAGGTAATGAGGGCAGGGAGGGCAGGTATATTTGCGGAAATAAAACTGGAAGTGAAGAGTGGATTTGTCAATATGTAAATTCGAATTTCAACGAGCTTTATTTTTTTTATCACATAGCGGTGCTAAAAGATTCAATACCACGGAACAAACCTTTTGTATGCAGTTTTATCTAGGAAAAGATAAATCATGGATATTTCAAAACT